>DASXND010000438.1:0-2923 GCA_036495265.1 Dyella sp. | reverse complement strand
CTGGGCGCGCTGCTCGTGCTGGTCGCCAGTGCGACGTTGGAAGGCTTGATCGTCGATCACTACACCGATGATGCGACGGCGGGCGGCGTGATATGCCGCGCACTCGCCCATGGTTTCGGCGGTTTGCTGGGAACGTCGCTGGCCAGCCTGTTGATGCTGGCCGCCCTGGCCGCTGCCCTGCCCTGGTATCTGAGCATGCCCTGGCTCTCCGCTTTCAAGCGCATCAACATGGCGGTTGACCTGCTCGTCGCGCTGCTGGGTCGCGGCGTGGAGATGCTGTGGGCGCGCTTCGGCCGCCAGCGTCGACGCGGAGCGGTACGTCGTGGCGATCGATCGGCGGCATCGAGTCGCCGCCATGCGCAGGTTGGCGCACGCAGGGCCACGGCTGTCGCTGCTGCGCCGCCAGCGGTCGAGCGCACCGCGCCGGTATCGTCCGTGTCGCCCATGCTGTCGACGACGGTTTCGCGTCCTCGCACTACCCCAGTGCGTGAAAACGTCATCAGCAAGCCGTGGCTGCTACCCAGGAACGCCAGACTTTCTTCACCGACGCCAGCGGCGCCAACGGTCCGGGTCGCACCATCGGCCGTGATGGCCAGCAAGGCAGCGACCGTCGCCGCCGCGCCCCTCCGGGCCACCTTGGTGCAAGCGGCGCCGATCATCGAAGAACAACCCATCGTAACGATGCCTACCGAGGTTGTTGTCGACGAGGTGCCGATCACGCCGGTGTTGCACGCTCAAGATGAGCTTGAGGCAAGCAGGGTTCTTGCTGACCCGATGAACGACGGTATCGAACCGGACATCGAGACAGAGCGGGTGCCGGTCGCGCCGCCGGTCAGCCCATTGCCCGTCGCGTCGCCCCGTTTTCGTGCCGCTAACGACGACCAGGTTGCAGCCGCCGTTGTGCCGGTAACAGCGCCTGTTACCACGCCCTCCCGTTCGCGCTCCGCGGTGATGCTGCCGCCGTTGACCTTGCTCGCCGCCGCAACCGCCGAATCGACCTCGGTCGATGAGATGCAGCTTGCCGAAACAGGCGAGCTGATCGAACAGCGCCTGCGCGAATTCAAGGTACCGGTGACCGTGGTCGGCGCATCGGCCGGTCCGGTGATTACCCGCTTCGAAGTCGAGCCCGCCGTCGGCGTACGCGGCAATCAAATTGTCGCGTTGATGAAGGACCTGGCACGCGGTCTGGGACGGACGTCCATACGCGTGGTCGAGACGATTCCCGGCAAGACCTGCATGGGCCTGGAGTTGCCGAACGAGCAGCGCCAGATGATTGCGCTATCGGAAATCCTCGATTCGGCCGAGTACCGCAATGCCGATTCGCTGTTGACCTTGGCGATGGGCAAGGGCATCACCGGCGAACCAGTAGTGGCCGATCTCGCACGCGCACCGCATATGCTGGTGGCCGGCACCACCGGCTCGGGCAAGTCGGTGGCGGTGAACGCGATGATCCTGTCGATGCTGTACAAGGCCACGCCCGACGACGTGCGCATGATCATGATCGACCCGAAGATGCTGGAACTCTCGGTCTATGAGGGGATTCCGCATTTGTTGGCGCCGGTGGTGACCGATATGAAGCTCGCCGCCAATGCCTTGGCCTGGTGCGTGGCGGAGATGGAGAACCGCTACCGCGTGATGTCGGATCTGCGCGTGCGCAATCTGGCCGGCTTCAATCAAAAGGTGCGCGAAGCGCGCGCGGCGGGCCGGCCGTTGATGAATCCGTTTCCGGCCCACCCCGAAGTGCCCGAATTGCTCGATACCTTGCCGATGATCGTGGTGGTGATCGACGAACTGGCCGATCTGATGATGGTCGCCGGCAAGAAGATCGAAGAACTGATCGCGCGCCTCGCGCAGAAAGCGCGCGCTGCTGGCATCCATCTGATCCTGGCCACGCAGCGGCCGTCGGTGGACGTGATCACCGGCCTGATCAAGGCCAACATCCCCACCCGCGTGGCGTTCCAGGTGTCGTCGAAGATCGACTCGCGCACCATCCTCGACCAGATGGGTGCGGAAAGCCTGTTAGGCCAGGGCGACATGTTGTTCCTGCCGCCGGGCACGGGTTATCCCCAACGCATCCACGGCGCCTTCGTCGCTGACGAGGAAGTGCATCGGGTGGTCGCGCATCTCAAGCAATACGGCGAGCCCGACTACAAGGACGAGATCCTCGCGGGTCCACCCAGCGAGGCCCAGGGCGACTTGCTCGGCGAAGAAAGTGGCGATGCCGAACTCGATCCGCTCTACGACGAGGCGGCAGCCTTCGTGCTGCGTTCGCGTCGCGCTTCGATCTCCTTCGTGCAGCGCCAGTTCCGTATCGGCTATAACCGCGCCGCGCGCCTGGTCGAAGCGATGGAAGCCGCTGGACTGGTGTCGTCGATGGGCATCAATGGCCAGCGTGAAGTGATCGCGCCTGGTCCATCCGACTGAAACGAATCAGCCCTGGCGAGCGAGCCAGGCTTCGAGCTCGTCCAGTCGCGGCATGCCGCCCTGCGCGCCGAGCTTGGAGACCGATAGCGCGGCGGCGGCACAGGCTTTGCGCACGGCGGTGGGCAAGCCTTCCTGAAGAAACACCGCCAGCGCGGCATTGAAGGTATCGCCTGCGCCCGTGCTGTCGACCACGTCGACTTTGAAACCCGGCTGATGCACCGGTTCGCCGCCGTCGCGAAACCACGCACCTTCTGCGCCACGCGTGAGCACGATCGGTGCGGGCGAGCGCTGCATCAGTGCGTGGAAATCCTCATCGGTATTCGCAGCCAGCAGAATGGCAAGCTCATGCTGATTCGGGGTGAGATAGCGCGCGAGCTTGAGCCATTCGATCGGCAGTGGCTGCGCCGGGGCAGGGTTGAGAATCACCGGTTTGCCGAGTCGATGGCCGAGCCGCAACGTGGCTTCCACCGCCTCGAGCGGAATTTCCATCTGCACCAGG
>DASXND010000437.1:0-10197 GCA_036495265.1 Dyella sp. | reverse complement strand
GCCGCCGTCGATGGCGACTTCATCATGCGCGCCGAAGATGTTCGCCCCGTGCTGATGGCGTTGCGCCATGCCGGCATCCACGTAGTGGCTTTACACAACCACATGATCGGTGAGAGCCCCAACTTCTACTTCACTCATTTCTGGGGCAAGGGCAAAGCGACGGATCTGGCCCAGGGCTTCCGGGGCGCGTTGGACGCCCAAGCACACCACGCATCGCACTGATCACCTCGCTGAGCATCGAGCACCACCCCATGGCCGCCATGATGGACACCGCCGCCACTGTTCTTGAGGCAGAAAAGCCTTCCTTGCGCGAGGCGACTTTGGTGTGGGCCAAGGTGGGCATGCTCAGTTTCGGCGGCCCCGCTGGCCAGATTGCAGTGATGCATCGTGAACTGGTCGAGCGACACAAATGGATCAGCGATGCACGGTTTCTGCATGCTCTGAACTACTGCATGTTGCTGCCAGGCCCCGAGGCTGCGCAATTGGCCATCTATATTGGCTGGATGCTCCACCGAACCGCGGGTGGCCTCATCGCAGGCTTTCTCTTTGTATTGCCCGGCTTCATCACCATCCTAGGGCTCAGCATCATCTATGCCCTGTTTGGAAATGTTCCGCTCATTGCGGCCGTGTTCTTTGGGTTGAAAGCAGCGGTGTTGGCAGTCGTGGTGGAAGCGGTGCTGCGCATCGGTCGAAAGGCCCTGAAGAACCGGGTAATGGTCGGCATTGCCGGCTCGGCGTTCGTGGCCATCTACGTCTTCAAGGTGCCCTTCCCACTTATCGTTGCTACGGCCGCGCTGTTTGGCGTGGTCGGGCGCTGGTGGTTGCCCCGAAGTTTTCCGCCACCCAAGTCCACAGAAGCCGATGCGTCCTCGGAATACCTGATTGACCGACTGCTTGGCCAAGGCCAACTTCGTCACACGATTCCGTCCGCTCGTCGTGCCGTGCGCATCTTGCTGACCTGGTTGGTCATCTGGCTACTGCCGGTCGCCCTGGTGATCGGCAGTTTTGGCTTGCACAGCGTGCTGGCTCAGCAGGGCATCTTCTTTTCGCAAACGGCCGTGGTGACATTCGGCGGCGCGTATGCGGTGCTGGCCTACGTGGCCCAGCGTGCCGTCGAACACTTTCAATGGATCACCCCCGGACAGATGCTCGATGGACTGGCCTTGGCGGAAACCACGCCGGGTCCGC
Organism: Dyella sp.; assembly: GCA_036495265.1. Lineage (GTDB taxonomy): Bacteria > Pseudomonadota > Gammaproteobacteria > Xanthomonadales > Rhodanobacteraceae > Dyella. The sequence continues at coordinate 9,009 of DASXND010000437.1, read as the reverse complement.
TGATCATGGTGTTGCAGTTTGTGGCGTTCCTTGGGGCCTTCCATCACCAGGTAGGCGTGTCGCCCATGACAGCGGGCGTCATCGGATCCGTGCTCGCCACTTGGGTGACTTTTGCGCCGTGCTTCTTGTGGATCTTCCTCGGCGCCCCCTACGTGGAAGCCTTGCGCAATCAACGCACCCTCAACGCAGCGCTTTCGGCGGTCACCGCCGCCATCGTCGGCGTCGTGCTGAAGCTCTCGGTCTGGTTCACCCTGCACACCCTGTTCGGAACGGTGCGCACGGAGCACTTAGGCGCCCTGGCCATGGAAGTGCCGCAATGGTCCACGCTGCACGGGCTGGCCACCGCATTGGCGGTCGCCTCCATGCTCGCGATGCTCCGATTCAAGGTCGGCATGGGATGGACGTTGCTTGGTAGCGCGATGGTTGGAGCCATGTCACTCGCTGCGGTCGGGCATTTGCCCCTCTGACAGCAAGAGCGCTATGGCACCCGATCCCCATCGATATTCCAAGCGCCCCTCACAACATTAGCGAAAATTACTGGCTGTTACTTGCCATGGCTCGTGCTCAAACATGCCAAAAGCACCTGGCTGCTGGTACCAGCGTGTCGGTATAAGGGCTACGTGATGGGGAGTCGAAGCGTCGCGAGCAGGCCCGTTCCTTTAGAGGTCAGCGTGAACTTCCCGTTTATCGTCCGAGCAGCGTCACAAACGATGGCTAGGCCGAGTCCGCTGCCAGCCTCTCCCGAACCTTGTCCACGGAAGAACGGCTCGCAGGCCCGTGCCAACTCGTCCGGCGACATGCCCGGGCCACTGTCCTCAACGTCAATCCGTACCCACGGGTCCTCGCGTTGAACGCGTATATCCACCCGCCCTCCCGGTGGCGTGTAGCGAATGGCATTGTCGACGAGGTTGCGCAAGGCGCTATGCAGCGCCTGCCTTTCGACTGGTAGATCGATGGCTACGAGCCGTTCCACACCGAGATCGATCTGTTTGCTCGTGGCGTAGGTATCTGCTTCGACTACTACCTGGCGGATCACATCATGCACGGGCGTGACTCCACGCAAAGACGATGTCTCGTGCTGCAGTCGCGCGAGCGAGAGCAGCTGGCCGATGAGATGCGTACTGCGCGAAAGGCCCGCGCGTACCGATTCCAGTCGGGCCAGCGTATCCGCAGGAAGATCGGCCTTGCCCAGGTTTTGCATTTGCAGGTTGAGTGCAGCCAGTGGTGAGCGAAGCTCGTGGGCCGCGTCCGCGACAAAGCGACGCTGTTGCGCCATCGACTCTCGCAGTCGCGCGAGCAGGCGGTTGATCGACCGCACGAACGGCGCCACTTCGGACGGGATGTTTATCTCCGGCAGTGCGTCAATGGCGTGGTCGTCCGCTCTGTCCAGCCGGTCGGCCAGTTGCGCCACGGGCGACAGCATGCGGCGCACGATCAGCGCCATTAACGGAACCAGCGCCGCCAGCAAGCACAACATGAGCGTCACAATGCGCAGTGCTCCGTCGCGGGCGATCTCGTCGCGAAGGGACGTGGGCTGGGTAATCGCAAAACGCTGGCCCGCCGAAGTGGATGCCACCAGCACCCGCCAACGCTTGTGCCCCAGGTCCAGCGTATGAAAGCCATCGCCAAGCTGACATGGCAGCGTGATGCCTTGCGAGGTTCCGCACGCGCCATCGGGACCGGCCTCGCCAAGATGGGCGACGACCACCGACTCGGGCGAGGCGGCATCCGCACCCAGCACGCCCCATCGGTCGGCAAGTTCCGGTGGCATGCGGACGATGATCCGACCCACCTGTTGCAAGGTTTCGTCTTGCAGGCTGTGCGCTTCGTCGAACGCGAAGTAGAACGATGCGATGCCAGCCACGCTTCCCACGACCAGAATGGCCGCGGCCATCCCTAGCGAAAGCTGAATTCTCAGGGATCGTGCGGCGGGGAATTGCCTAGCGTCCATCCGACTCCTCTCACGTTCCGAATCACCGATGTGCCCAGCTTCCGGCGCACACGATGGATGAGAAATTCCACGGCGTTGCTCTCCACCTCTTCGTTCCATCCATACAGCGCGGTTTCGAGGCTCTCGCGCGAAGTAATGGCACCGCGGCGCAACACCAGCGCCTGCAGCAACGCGAACTCTCGTGCCGATAATTCGCATTCCACGTCACCGAAACGCGCGCGGTGCGTGACGGGGTTCAGCGACAACAGGCCATGCACCAGTTCGCTGGATGCCTGCCCCGCGAGCCGGCGACCCACGGCTCGCAACCTGGCGAGCAGTTCGTTCACGTCGAATGGCTTGATGAGGTAATCGTCCGCGCCTAGATCGAGTGTGGCAATGCGCTCGGCGATCGCGTCACGCGCCGTCATTACCAAAACTGGCACGGAGTCACCCGCCTGACGGATGTGCCGAAGCACATCCATGCCGTCCTTCCGGGGCAGGCCAAGATCCAGCAGCACAGCGTCGTATTCGTGGTTGGCCAGCGCGGCCACGGCGGACTGGCCATCGCCCACGCGATCGGCCGCGTAAGCAGCATCGCGCAATGCCTGCAGCACCGCGTCGGCAATCATCGCGTCGTCTTCCACCACCAGTATGCGCATGGTGCATTGTAGGCGCAGCGACGTGGGTCGCGACAAGCCGGCACATACGCTGGATGCGCTAATGCTCAGCTAAGTCTGGTCGTCCAAGCTGGCTTTTGTTGAATGATGCGTCCCGTTCACTCCGTCATGACCTGGCCACCCCATCTCGCCGTTCGTTGCAGGAATCTACACAAGTCCTATGGAACGGGCGACGCCAGCGTGCCGGCTTTGCGCGGCGTAAATCTCGAGGTGAACAAGCGCGAGCTGCTGATGCTGGTGGGCCCCTCGGGGTGCGGCAAGACCAGCCTGATCTCGATCCTGGCCGCCCTGCTCGATCCGGATGCGGGCGAGTGCGAAATCCTCGGCGAGAACTTGCGGCATATGGAACGACAGGCGCGCACCGTGTTCCGCGGCCGCCACATTGGTTTCGTCTTCCAGGCATTCAACTTGCTCCCGGCGCTGCCGGCCCTCGACAACGTGGCCGTTCCGCTGTTGATACAGGGCGTGCCTCGGCAGGAAGCCGAAGCGCGGTCGCGTCGCCTGCTTGAGCGCGTGGGCCTGGGCGATCGTGTTCACGTGCCGCCACCTAAGCTCAGCGGCGGACAACAGCAGCGCGTCGCCATCGCGCGTGCGCTCGTGCATGCGCCGCAGATCATTCTGTGCGACGAGCCCACCAGCAGCCTGGATCACGCCACCGGGCACGCCGTGATCGAGCTGCTGCGAGACCTCGCCAGGGAAGAGGAACGCGCCCTGATCATCGTGACGCACGATACCCGCATTCTTTCGTTCGCTGACCGCATTGCGCACATGGATGACGGCCGCATCGTCGACATGAGAACCGCGCCACCCGAGGGGTTCCATGAAAGCTAGTTACCTGATTCCCGCACTGGCTGTGCTGGGTGTCGGCGTCACCCTCGCTGCAATCGTTTTCGACGGACAAGGCGAGGCAGCGCCCACCGCGACGCCGGTGGACTTCCCCAACATTCCTTATGACGCCTATGTCGCCGGCTCTGGCGTGGTGGAATCGCAGGCGGGAAACATCGCCGTCGGTTCGCCGGTCTCCGGCATCGTCACCGCCGTGAGGGTGGCATGGGGCGACCCGGTAGACGCAGGCACCCCGCTCTTCGAGCTCGACAAGCGCGACCTGGAGGCACAACTCCTGCCGGCGTCCGCGAGGGTGCAGGAAGCCAGGGCTGCCGCGGACCAGGCCACCGGGATGCTCGAGCTCGCCGAACAGGTGCCCGACCACCGTGCGGTCAGCGCGGAGGAGATGAAGACTCGTCGCGCCCATGTCGCGATGACGGTCGCGGCCGTGGCCAGCGCACAGGCAGAAGTCGACCGCCTTCGGAAGGAGATGGCCCTTCGTACCGTACTTGCGCCGGCCACCGGCAAGGTGCTCCAGATCAACATCCATCCCGGGGAAGCCGTCACGTCCGGTGGAGGCACGCCGTTGCTGCTGTTAGGCGACGTTCGTCGCCTCTGGGTACGCGCGAGCATCGACCAGAATGATGCGTGGCGCGTCCAGCCGGGCGCGAAGGCGACGGCCTTCCTCCGTGGGAATCCACGGATCAGCATGCCGCTGCACTTCGAGCACATCGAACCCACCATCGTTCCCCGTGCCGTGGTGACGGGCGACAGCACGGAACGCGTCGACTCGCGCGTGTTGCAGGTCGTCTACAGCTTCGACCCCGCCAGGCTGCCCGTGTACGTGGGTCAATGGATGGACGTCTACATTGAAGCGCCCGCCCTGCCAGGAGACAAGGCAGCGGAGTCTCGCCGATGAACGACCGGGAATCGTCCCCATCGTTTTTGCGCGCGCCTGCCGTGCTGGCGATCGCCATCGCGGCAACCGCGTGCACTGTTGGCCCGGAGTATCACCGCCCGTCCGAACCGATGCCCGCGCACTGGAGCGAGCCAAATACGCAGGGAGGCACGCACGTGTCCGTCTCTGCCCAATGGTGGTCGGCATTTGGCGACCGGGAGCTGGACGCACTGATCGAGCGCGCACTCCAGGCCAATCCCAGCCTGCAACTCGCCGATTCGCGGATTCGCGAAGCACGCGCGTTGGCCACCGCGTCTTCCGCACACTTGTGGCCCAGTGTGGATGCCAGAGGCTCGGCACAACGTGGTGGCCAGAGCAAGAATGCGCCGGGGGTGTCACCGTTTGGACAAGGCGGCGAACTGGGCAACGGCACGGGCGTGGAGAATCTTTTCCAGGTCGGCTTCGACGCGAGCTGGGAACTGGATCTTTTCGGCGGAACCCGACGCAGCGTCGAAGCGGCGAAGGCGGACGCCGAGGGGGTGGCCTTCGATCGCGACGCCGTGCAGCTATCACTGGTGGCGGAGGTTGCGCGCACGTACATGACACTGCGCGATGCACAGGTGCAGCACGCACTGGCCCAACGTGACAGTGACCTGCAACGGGATGCCCTCACCTTGGCGCAGGCCCGCTACGCCGGAGGCATGGCAACCGACGAGGACGTGGCGCAAGCCGAAGCGCAGCTGCGCGATGCCGATGCCGCCTTGCCACCGCGAGATGCACAGGCCGAGCAGGCCATCCACCAACTTGCCGTTCTGCTCGGCACGTCACCCGGGGACCTTGCCAGTGAACTGACGCAGGCGCGCGCGTTCGGCCCCATGCCGGCCGCTCCGGACGCCGACATGCCGTCAGATCTTCTGCGTCGCCGGCCTGACCTCCAGCACGCCGAGCGGCAAGTCGCGGCGGCGACGGCCCGCGTCGGTGCGGCCACGGCCGAACTCTATCCTCAGTTCTCGCTCAACGCATCGATGGGACTGGCAAGTTTTACCGCGGACAACTTCTTCAACCGGCAGAGCACGCTCTGGTCTATCGGCCCCGCCTTCAGTTGGCCGGTGTTCCGGCATGGCCAGATCAAGGCCATGATCCATGTGCGCGACGAACAGGCACAGCAGGCGCTGATCGCCTATCGCCTGTCCATCCTCACCGCCATGCAGGAAGTCGAAGACGCGCTGGCCGCCTGCCAGGAGGAACACAAGCGCCATGATGCACTGGTCGCATCCCATGCCGCCCAGATGCGTGCACTGGCACACGCCCGTGCGCTCTATCAGGGCGGCATCACGGACTTTCGCGCCGTGCTGGACCAACAACAGCGTGTGCTGCAGTCCGAAAGCGCGATGGAACAGAGCCTGACGAAGCAACGCACGGATCTCATTGCGCTTTATAAGGCACTGGGCGGCGGCTGGAACGGGGAGAGCCGCTGATGTTTCGCCTCGCCATCCGAATGTTGCTGGGCGACCGTGCGAAGTACGCCGGCCTGATTTTCGGCATCACGTTCACGTCGTTTCTGGTGACGTTTGCGCTGTCTTATTTCAGCGGCTTCATGACGTGGGGCTTCGCGCTGATCTCGGAGCACCCGTATGCAGACGTGTGGGTCATGGATCCTTCGGTGGCGTCGGTGGAGCAGACCATCAACATGCCCGATGCTGCGCTCTATCGCGTGCGCAGCGTGGAAGGCGTCCGTGCGGCCGTGCCCATGACGCTGGGTACCACGGACATCCATTTCCCAAACGGGAGTTTCCAGTCCTATCAGGTCGTTGGCATGGACGACGCCTCGCTGGCCGGCGTGCCCGCGACGAAGAACAAGGCTGCAACTGTCCTGCTGCGCACGCCCGATGCAGTGCTCGTCAGCGCGGGAGGGACTGACGGCAAGCTCAACACTCCCTCGCGGCGACGGGACCAGTGGCCCTATGGCCGGGCCCACCTCGATGTACCGAGCCGTGAACTGCAAGCGGGCGACACGCTGCAGATCAATGATCGGCGCGCACTGGTGGTGGATAACGTGCAGGCACTTCCCCGCTACCCCGCCCGTCCTCTGCTCTACACCACGGTGGCCAATGCCAGCCGGTTCCTTCCATCGGAACGCCATCGCCTCACCTTTGTGCTCGCTATCGCGACACCTGGAACCGCCCCGCGCGAACTGGCGCGGCGAATTGAGGCGCGCACAGGCTTGCGCGCACGCACGGCCGCCAACTTCAAGACCGATACGGTCTATTGGTTCCTTCGCAACTCGGAGGACGTCGGCGACGTCGCCACCATGCTGTTCCTGGCGATGATCGTGGGTTTTGGCGTGACCGGCGTGATGCTCTACATCTTCACCAACGAGAATCTCAAGCAGTACGCCGTACTGGGGGCCATGGGCGCCACGTCGAAGCAACTGGTGCACATGCTGTTCGCCCAGGCGGGCTTATGCGCCTTGCTGGGCACAGGGCTGGGCCTCGGACTGTGCAGTGCAGCCGGAAAGGCCTTCGGTGCGCTGCACTACCCATTCCGCATGATGTGGTTCACGCCCATCTTCGGCATGGCCATGGTGACGCTGGTCAGTCTGGCGGCTGCATTGCTCAGCGTGCGCCCCGTGCTGAAGCTATCACCAGCGGTCGTGTTCGCTGGCCGCTAAGGTCCTGCAGACGAACTGTCGCCCTTTATCCGAAGAGCTAGCCGCCCGGACCCTGCGCCGCACTCTATTACGGATACCCCAGTTCGGACCTTTCTATTTGCAGTGTGTCGCAACGACCGTCTGAAGGAGCAACCCAAGACGGATATGCCCAAAGGCCTCTCAGTTGGTTGTTATCGCAGCAATCCACGCTGATCAGAATTGTCAGCGTGTCGAGTGCGACCAGGAGGTTTAGCTGCGTATATCAAAGTTTCATGGACCAAGTTCGGTTCCCCGCCGAGAACCCACTGAAGACCTTGCAGCGATGCAAGGCCTCTTTTGGTTTGCGGATGCACTGGGCTGGTCAGCCGGCAGCGCGGGGGCGTTGAGCGTCGCTAGAGTCTGTGATGTATGCGATGGTTGATGGACTTTGTTAGCCGTTTTCCCTTGGCCGCGGGGGCGCGTGATGGGCTACGGGTGTTGCCCCACCGTGTTCTTGTAGATCTTGCCGTCCTTCATGATCACAACGAAGTTCTTCGCCGGGTCGGCGACAAGCTTGATGTTGGCGATTGGATCGCCGTCGACCAACAGCAGATCGGCGAGCGCACCTTCCTCGACCACGCCAAGCTTGCCCCGGTAGGGGCTACGCTCGCCCGATAGTGCAAGCAGCTCGCCGTTGGCGCCCGTGGCCATACCCAGCGCCTCGGCCGGCGTGTACCACTTGGTGAGACTCGCCAGCAGCGAACCTTGGCGCTTGGCCAGTTCAGGCGAGAACAGGACGTCGGAGCCAAACGCTGTCTTGAGGTGATATTTCTTCGCGAGCTCGTAGGCGCGATCCGTGCCGTTCATCACCTCGAGCGCCTTCTCGCGCTCGTCGGAGCCCGGCGGGAAGATTTGTTCCATCCCGTCAGGAAATGGCTGGATGCTGAGCCATGTGCCCTTTTCGGCCATGAGCTTCGCGGTCGCCTCGTCCATCAACTGCCCGTGCTCGATGCATTGGACGCCGGCGAGAATGGCGCGCTGCATCGCCGCTGGCGTGTACGCGTGTGCGGCGACGTAGGTGCCTCGGTCGTTGGCCACTTTCACAGCGGCGCTCAGCTCGGCTGTGGTGAACGTAATAACGTCGATCGGGCTGTGTGGCGACGAAACGCCGCCGCTGGCCGTCAGTTTGATCTGTGAAGCCCCCAGCATCATTTGCTCGCGGGCACGCCGCGTCACCTCGTCAGGCGAATCGGTGACTTTGGCCGCGCCGAGTTGCTCCATGCGCGCGAGCGGCATGCCTTCGATCCGCGGCACCTCGAACAATTGACGGAAGTCGCCGTGACCGCCGGTGACCGTGAGTATGGCCCCCGACGGAAAGATACGCGGGCCCACCACTACGCCTTCGTCAATGGCGCGCTTCAAGGCGAAGGAGGGGCCGCCTAAGTCGCGTACGGTGGTGAAGCCGCGCATAAGTGTGTCGGTGGCCTCGGCACCGGCGATGAGCATGGTGTAGCCGATATCGGCGGTCAGCGCCTGCGCGGGCGTAGGCCGCACCAAGGTTGCGTGCCAGTGCGCATCGATAAGCCCCGGCATCAGGGTACGGCCGCCGCCGTCGATGACGGTGGCGCCCTTGGCCGCGTCGGGTGAGATGGGTGTGGTCGAAATCCGCTCGATCCGGTTGCCGCGTACCAGCACGTTTGACGGCCCCGTCAGCGACGCACTCTTGCCGTCGAAGATGCGCACGTTGTCGAACAGCACTGCCGCGGGCTGCGGCGCCTGTGCGGCAACCGACGCGACCAGGCTCACGGCGAGCGCTAGGACAGACGTCAGGAAACGTGTGGTGCGGGCGGTCCAGCGTTGCGGCGAAGTCATATTCATGAAGCAACTCTCCTTTTTCGTATCTGTGAAGGAACTTGACTTCGGGCTATTCAAGGAATCGAGTGGATGAATCTGGGGTGCTTTAGCCGGGATATTTCACCAGTGGAGTCGGCGTAACCATGGCTGTCCGCTTAAACCAGTGAGGGAGGGGCATAGGATTGAGGTTTGGCGC
>DASXND010000436.1:0-3283 GCA_036495265.1 Dyella sp. | reverse complement strand
GTAGTTTTTCTCGCCGGCCGTCACGCGCAGATCCATCCGATTTTCCGGCGGCGCCAGCGGACAGGTCGCATACGGCGTGAAAGCGCACGGCGGGTTATACGCGCGGTTGAAATCGAGCACGACCTTGCCGTCCTTGGGCAGATCGGCATAAAGGAATCGCGCGGCGCCATAGGTCTCATGACCGGAGGTGCGATCGGCGATCACGAAGAACAGCGAGTCGGGCTCTTCCTGGATCGGCAGCAGCTCGTAGGTGTGACCGTCGCGCTGGAACACGGCCTTGCCCGGCACCTTTTCCTTGTTGATGGTGCCGAGCACCGATCCCACTTCCAGCTCGTGCGGCGGATCGAACGGCACCCAGTCGGCCACGATGCGCCATGAGGGATCGATCGGGAAATAATCGAGGCCAAGGAAATGGGTGCGCGTCTCGGCCTGACTGTCCTTGATACGCAGCGCCTTACGGCCGTCACGATCGATGACGAAGAAATTGGCCGAGCCAAAAGCCACCAGCGTCGCCGGCGATGCATCGCTGGCGTGCAGGTCGTCGACCAGATTGGCCTCATGCACCGGCTTGCCGTCGATGGTCGCGCCGCTGTCCTGGTCGAGCACGATATGCATCGCGCCCCCCTTGCTCAGCGTCACCACGCCCAGGTGTGCGGGACCTGCCGTGAGCACGATGTCGTTGTCGGCTGCGCTGCCGATCCGGTTGCTGCCTTCATTCAGCCACTCCAGACCGATCAGGCTTAGCCAGCCATTGGGTGCGGTGAGGCTGGCCAGGCGCTTTTGCTGCCACTGCAGGACTTGTTGTGAGACATCGGCCGGCGTGGCGGCGGAAGGATTCTGGGCATGCACGGCGGCAACTCCAAGGCTCAAGGCGAAAGCAAAAAAAGCGGTACGCAACATGGCAGGCCCCGTCGCAATCAGATTCCGAGTATGGCCGTCCATTTGGCGATGTGGCAAGCGCGAAACGGGAGCTTCAACGACCGCGCAGGAACAGCTTGTCCAGCTCCGACAGGCTCAGCTGCGTCCAGGTCGGGCGTCCATGGTTGCATTGTCCCGATCGTTCCGTGCTTTCCATCTCACGCAACAAGGCATTCATTTCCGGAATCGTCAGGCGCCGCCCTGCCCGCACCGAACCATGGCAAGCCATGGTGGAGAGCAGCTCGTTCTCCAGCTCCTGCAGGCGCCGCGAACTGCCGTGCTGGGCCAGTTCGCCAAGCACGTCGCGGCAGAGCTGGGCCACATCGGCGCCTTCCAGCAAGGCAGGAATCCGCCGCACGACCACGCCGGATGGGCCGCTACGCGACAACTCCAGGCCCCATTCGGCCAACGCATCCGCATGCTCTTCGGCAGCCGCGGCCTCCTTCGCACTCACGGCTACGTTCAGCGGCACCAGCATCATCTGCGAGCGCAGGTTGCTGCAGGCCCGGCCCGCCTTGAGCTTTTCGTAGGTGATGCGCTCGTGCGCGGCATGCATGTCGACCAGGATTAGCCCATGGGCATTCTCGGCCAGGATGTAGATGCTCTTGAGTTGCGCGATGGCGAAGCCCAGGGGTGGCGCTTCGTCATCCGCCGCCTCGGGCATGGGCGAGTTCGCCGCGTAAGCCAACGGTGCCTGCGAAGCAGCAGGCTCTCCCAACAAGGCGGCGTAGCCAGCCAGTGGCGCTTCACGCACACCGAGGCTGAGCCGACTTTGGCTGAGGGAATGGGGCCATGCCGGCGGCGTCGACATGCCGTACGAAGGCGCCGTCATCTGCCCGACCTCCGGTGCGGGAAGCCCCACGTTCCCTGCGCGCGTCTGCGCCAGCGCTTCATGTAGGGTACGAAACAGGAAGTCGTGCACCAGCCGCTGCTCGCGGAAGCGCACTTCGTGTTTGGCGGGATGCACGTTCACGTCCACGCCGGCGGGATCGAGCTCCAGGTAAAGCACAAACGCAGCATGGCGACCGTGGAACAACACGTCCGCATAGGCCTGACGCACGGCATGGGCCACGATGCGGTCGCGCACCAGGCGCCCGTTGACATAGAAGTACTGCGAATCCGCCTGTGAACGAGACGCCGTGGGCAAGCCGACCCAGCCGGACAAATGCAGACCCGCCGCCGCGTGATCGATACGCAGGCTCTGCTGCGGAAAATCCTCGCCCAGCACCTCGGCCACGCGCTGCAGGGCGGCGCCCTCATCGCGCGCTGCCTTGAGGATGCGCACGGGCTTGCCGTTATGGCTCAGGCGAAATTCCACCGAGCGGCGTGCCAGCGCCAGCGACTTCAGCAGATCGTCGATGTGCGCGAACTCCGTTCGCTCGGCGCGAAGAAATTTCCGGCGCGCGGGGACGTTGTAGAACAGGTCGCGCACTTCCACGCTACTGCCCTGCGGATGCTGCGCCGGTCGCGCTGCCTGCATCCTGCCGCCATCGACCTCGATGCGAAACGCGGTGTCCTGCCCGTGCGCGCGCGAGGTCAGCGTGAAACGCGCCACCGACGACACCGAGGCCAGCGCTTCGCCGCGAAATCCCATGCTGGCGACATGCTCGAGGTCGTCGAAGCTGCCGATCTTGCTGGTGGCATGCGAGGCCACGGCCAGCTGCAACTCGTCCGGTGAAATCCCGCAGCCATCGTCGCGTACGCGAATCAAGCGCGCGCCGCCCTGTTCGATGTCGACCTCGATGCGCGTGGCGCCGGCGTCGAGGCTGTTCTCGACCAGCTCCTTGACCACGGACGAGGGGCGTTCGATCACCTCACCAGCGGCAATCTGGTTGATGAGTTCGGGAGGAAGAGGACGGATAACGGGCATCGGTCAAGCTTAAAGCCTGCCCTTCCCCGGCGAAAGCGGAGCGCCTCCCGAAGGCGGCGCGGTCGTTCTGGTCGGGACGTGGCTCAGCCAGCCGGTATGGTCAACACCATGCCTACACGTACGCCGCTATCGCCGTTGATGCTATTGGCGTTTTTCAACGCATCGATGCTGACACCGTACTGGCGCGCGATGCTGCGCAGGTTCTCGCCGGCCTCGACACGGTGCAGATCGCGCACACCATCGTCGGCGCTAGCGGCATCGCCACTGGAGCCCTTGCCGGTCGATGCGGCCATCGCCTGCGCCACCGCCTTGTTGGCGCGGGTCGACGTGTCGTCATCGCCGCCCTTCGACGACGCCAGCGCAACACCGCTGCGACGCGCCGCCTGGGCGGCAAACCAGCTGCCGGGTGGAGGCGTGGCTTCGAAGTAACCGCGCACGCCACTCATCACGGCCGTGGCAAGGCGCGCCTGATGCGAGGGATCGCGCAACTTGCGC
>DASXND010000435.1:0-7922 GCA_036495265.1 Dyella sp. | reverse complement strand
ATTCCCGCGCGCGGCGAGGAGCCCGAACACTGGCACTACGATGTGCGCTATGTGGTTCGTGCCGGCGCCCATGAGCGCTTCGTGCTCAGTGAAGAATCGCATGCGCTCGCGTGGCGATCGATCCGGGAGATTGCCGGCGATCCAGGCAGCGACGTTTCGTTGCGCCGGATGGCACACAAGTGGCTGCTGCGCTGACGCTCGTGATCCCAGCGTAGCGACGGCTACGAAGCGTACTTCGATGGCGCCGGATTCAAATGCCCGCATTTCTCGCAGGTGCGCGCATCGATCGAGCGATAAAAGCGTTCGAACACCGGCGGGAAATCGTGTTCGATGCTGTCCAAGGTGAAGTACTCCTCGTATAGCTTGTGGTTGCAGCGTTCGCAGAACCACATCAAGCCGTCCTTTTCGCCGGCCAGGCGCTGGCGCTCGATCACCAGGCCAATCGAGTCGGGCATGCGCTGTGGCGAATGCGGCACGCAGGGCGGCAGGTAGAACATTTCGCCAGCGCGGATCGGGATGTCGCGCGACACGCCATCGTCCTGCACTTTCAGCACCATCTCGCCTTCGAGCTGGTAAAAGAACTCGGGGCCTTCCTCGTAGTGATAGTCGGTGCGCGAGTTGGGCCCGCCGACGATCATCACGATAAAGTCGCCATCCACGATGCACTTGTTGCCCACCGGCGGCTTGAGCAGGTGCCGGTGTTCGTCGATCCAGCGCTTCAGGTCGATAGGGGGCAACAGGGACATAGGACGTTCCGGCAAAGGGAAAGGCATCGACCGATACTGTCAACTTTGCGGCGGCGCATAGCGCGCGTCAACATAGACCCAGGCCCGAATGCCGGAATCCAGCGCGGCGGCCACGCGCGTGTAGGCAGCGACTTCGTACGTATCGGCGTGGGCGAGCTCGGTATCGGTGATCTCGAAAACCGTTCCAGTCACGCGGTGGCTGCTGTTTCCGGTGAACTTGATGATGGGGTGGTGGGCCATGCCGCTGGTGGCCACCACGTCGGCATCATCGATGGCCACGAACGACTGCTCGAATCCCACGAGACTATCGGTTTGGCCTTGGAGCACGCGGCCGAAGGTGGCTATCTGCACCTGTTCTTGCTGCAGCGTGCCGTATGAAAAGAGATGCGGCATGGGTTGAATCCTTGGTCGTAAGGAATGCCTGGACACGTTCATGCAGCTGATGTCGGTGATGGGTTCAGCGCCTTCCCAAGGGTGTGCGACGGCGAGGCAGCACGATTGCACTCGTTCCTCTACCCATCCTTGATGTGGATCAGTGCGACGGTCGCGCTTCCTCTCCCCTCCGGGGAGAGGGCGACAAGATGTTAAATCTCCAGCGTCGCCAAATCGCCCTTTTCTTCCAGCCACGCCTTGCGATCGCTCGCACGCTTCTTGGCCAGCAGCATGTCCATCAGCTTGGTGGTGCCGTCGTCACCGTCGACCGTGAGCTGCACCAGGCGGCGCGTATCGGGGTGAATGGTCGATTCGCGCAGCTGTGGGGGGTTCATCTCACCCAGGCCCTTGAAGCGGGTGGTGCTGACCTGGCCCTTCATCTTTTCGCGCTGGACTCGTTCGAGCATCGCGTTTTTCTCGTTTTCGTCCAGGCAATAGAACACCTGTTTGCCCACGTCCACGCGGAACAGCGGCGGCATGGCAACAAAAACGTGCCCCTCGCTTACCAGCTTGGGGAAGTGGCGCAGGAACAAGGCACTCAGCAAGGTGGCGATGTGCAGGCCGTCCGAGTCGGCGTCGGCGAGGATGACGACCTTGCCATAGCGCAGGCCACTGAGATCATCCTTGCCGGGATCGCAGCCGATGGCCACGGCGAGGTTGTGCACTTCTTCCGACGCCAGCACCGAGCCAGATTCGACTTCCCAGGTGTTGAGGATCTTGCCGCGCAGCGGAAGGATGGCCTGGAATTCCTTGTCGCGCGCCTGCTTGGCGCTGCCGCCGGCAGAGTCGCCTTCCACCAGGAACAGCTCGGTGCGGCTGAGGTCGGTGGCGGTGCAGTCGGCCAGCTTGCCGGGCAGTGCGGGGCCCTGGGTGATCTTCTTGCGCACCACCTGCTTGGCCGCTTTCAGGCGCGCACTGGCGCGCTCGATGGCGAGCTGGGCGATGCGTTCACCAAGATCGACATGCTGGTTCAGCCACAGGCTGAAGGCGTCATGGATCACGCCTTCGACCATGCCGGCGGCCTGGCGCGAGGACAGTCGCTCCTTGGTCTGGCCGGCGAACTGCGGATCCTGCAGCTTGGCGGAGAGCACAAAAGAGAGGCGTTCCCACACGTCTTCCGGCGCCAGCTTGACGCCGCGCGGCAACAGGTTGCGGATATCGCAGAACTCGCGAATCGCATTGGTGAGGCCCGAACGCAGGCCGTTCACATGGGTGCCGCCCTGGGCGGTGGGAATCAGGTTGACGTAGCTCTCCTGCACCAGATCGCCTTCCGGCAGCCAGGCAAGCGCTACATCGAGACCATCGGCTTCGCGTTGCACGTGGTGCACGAACAGTTCGGCCGGAATCGCCTCGGCGCCGTCGAGTTCGTCGCGCAGGTAGTCGCGCAGGCCATCCTCGTAATACCACTCGTTGACTTCGCCGCTGGCTTCGTCGGTCAGTTTGACGCTGAGACCCGCGCACAGCACGGCCTTGGCGCGCAGCAGGTGGCGCAGTTTGGAGATCAGGATCCTCGGCGAGTCGAAATACTTCGGGTCGGCCCAGAAGCGCACCGTGGTGCCGGTCTTCTTTTTCGGCACCGTGCCGATGATCTCGAGATCGCTGACGCGGTCGCCATGCTCGAACGCCATGCGGTATTCGTTGCCATCGCGGCGGATGGTGACTTCCACCCGGCTGGACAGCGCGTTCACCACCGACACGCCCACGCCGTGCAGGCCGCCGGAGAAGTTGTAGTTCTTGCCGGAGAACTTGCCGCCCGCGTGCAGGCGCGTAAGGATCAGCTCGACACCCGGGATGCCTTCCTCGGGGTGGATATCCACCGGCATGCCGCGACCGTCGTCGGTCACTTCGACCGAACCGTCGCCATACAGGATCACGTCCAGCGACTTCGCATGGCCGGCGAGGGCCTCGTCCACCGAGTTGTCGATGACCTCCTGCGCCATATGGTTCGGGCGGCTGGTGTCCGTATACATGCCGGGACGGCGCTTGACCGGGTCAAGGCCAGAGAGGACTTCAATGTCGGCGGCGTTGTAGCGACTGCTCATGCGGGAGGTTTCGACGTGGTTAGACGCGAGAGGATGGGTGGCGGGGGCAGGCAGGTCAAGCGTGTCCTGCTCTGTGTAGGAGCGCACCCCGTGCGCGAACAGCCTACACGGTTGAGACACCACGCCAGCCTGGATCGCGCACAGGATGCGCTCCTACACAATCAACGGGTTACAGCGGGGCGCAATGCCGCTCCAGCCAGACCAGGTCGGCTTCCTCCAGCAAGGGCGCCAAGGCCGCCCGCACCGTGGCGTGATAGTCGTCCAGCCAGGCGCGTTCCTCGGGATTGAGCAGGCCCGGTTCCAGCGCACGGCGGTCGAACGGGCACAGCGTCAGCGTCTCGAAGGCATAGAACTCGCCGAACTCGGTTTTGTCCGCTTCGATCACCACGGCGAGGTTCTCGTGGCGGATACCGTGCCGACCGGGCTTGTACAGGCCCGGTTCGATCGAGCTGATCATGCCCGGCTCCAGCGGTACGAGTGAGCCTCCCGATACCGGCGGGCGAATGCCCTGTGGCCCCTCGTGCACATTGAGGAAGTAGCCCACGCCGTGGCCGGTTCCGTGGCCGTAGTCCATGCCGCTGGCCCAAAGTGGCGCGCGGGCCAGTGCGTCGAGCTGCGGGCCGCTGGCGCCCTTGGGGAAGCGGGCGCGGCTGAGCGCGATCATGCCTTTCATGACCAGGGTCGCGTCGCGGCGCTGTTCGGCGGTGGTTTCGCCCAGGGCCAGCACGCGGGTGATGTCGGTGGTGCCGCCCTGGTATTGGCCGCCGGAGTCGACCAGCAGCAAACCCTGTGCCTTCAGCGCGCTGTGTTGCTCGGGTGTGGCGCGGTAATGGGGCAGGGCGCCGTTGGCCTGGTAACCGGCGATGGTGGCGAAACTTACGCCAACAAAATCCGGCTGGGCCGAGCGCTCCTCACGCAGCAAGGTGTCGACATCCAGTTCCGTCTGCGTCATGCCCGCGGTGAGGCGCTCTTCGAGGCGGCGGAAGGCGCGCACCAGCGCCGCACCGTCACGACGCATCACATCGCGCACGTGATCGAGCTCAGGCTCGCTCTTGCGCGCCTTGAATAGCGTCGTGGGGTTGGTAGCCTCGATGGTTCTCACGGCGGAGGTCAGGGCGCCCGCCACGGCGACCACGACCCGGCCGCCATCGAACAACAGGTGATCCTTGGGGCCAAGCTCGGTGAGGGCATCGGTCACCGTCGCATAGTCGGCAATCCGGATGCCGTCGGCGGCCAAGGCAGCGACCAGGGTGTCACTCAGCTTGCCGCGGCCTATAAAAAGAGTGGCGTGCCCTTCGGCCTGCACCAGCAGGTGGGCGAGAAACACCGGATTGCACTCGACATCGCTGCCGCGCAGGTTGGTCAGCCAGGCAATATCGTCCAGGCTCGACAGCAGGTGGTGAGTAGCTTCCAGCTTGCGCATGGCGGTGCGCAGTCGACCGAGCTTGTCGGCGCGGGACAGGATGGCGTAGCGGGGCGCATGTTCGACCACGGCGCGCTTGGGCAGGGCGGGGCGGTCGGGCCAGATCAGGCCAGGCAGGTCCAGGTCGACGCGCAGGCCGGCGCCGATGCTCTCGAGCTGGTATTCCAGATGTCGCGCGGTGCCCAGCGAGATGCTGTCCCCTGCCACCGCAAGCGTCTGACCTGTCAGCAGGTTTTGCTGCAGCCATTCCAGATGTTCCGGCGCGTGTGCGACGCGCTGCTTCATCAGCTCGATGCCGCTACCGGCCAACTCTTGCGTGGCCTGGGCGAAGTAGCGCGAATCGGTCCACAGCCCTGCATGGGTGGCCGTGACCACCAAGGTGCCGGCGGAACCGGTGAAGCCGGACAACCACGCGCGCGCCTGCCAGTGCTCGGGCAGGTATTCGGATAGATGAGGATCGGCGCTTGGGATAAGGCAGGCGGCGACCTTGTGTTGCTGCATGGCTTGCCGCAGGGCGGCCAGTTTTACGGGCGTAGTGGGGTCCATCGGCGCATGTTAGCAGCGCATCGCGGGGCGGCCGCATGGCGAGCACCCACTCCTTATCACCGCAGTCGTCCAACCCGTGCCATGCAAGGATTTTGAGCGCGCGCTCATCGAGCACGAAACCAAGTGCTGGCTATTGCATTTGCATGTCAAGTCGCCGCAGTGCCGTGCGCAAGAATTTACCCCTGCGGCATTGTGTCTCAAGCGCGAAAAAAGCGGCGTTCAAGTCGCTAGCATGCCGCCCGTCCCCACGCCGTACCCCTCTAGGTTGTCCGTGAAAATGCATGCTCTTCTCTCGCGTTTGCGCTATGCAAGCGTTGGCGCCGCCGTGTTCCTCAGCGGCTGCAACATGGAAGTTCTCAATCCCAAGGGCGATATCGGTGCCCATGAGAAGTCCCTCATCCTGATCGCGCTTGGCCTGATGGCCATCGTGGCGATTCCGGTCATCGCGATGACGCTGTGGTTCGCCTGGCGCTATCGCGCGTCCAACAAGGACGCCACCTACGCGCCGACGTGGGCACACTCGACCAGGATCGAAGTGGTGGTGTGGACGATTCCCGCCATCATCGTGGCCATCCTCGCGGTGATCACCTGGCAGACCTCGCATACGCTCGATCCCTACAAGCCGTTGGAGTCCGAGGCCAAGCCGGTGACCATCCAGGTGGTGGCGTTGGACTGGAAATGGCTGTTCGTCTACCCGGACTACGGTATCGCCACGGTCAACGAGATCGCGTTCCCGACCGACGTGCCGTTGAATTTCCAGCTCACCTCCGATTCGGTGATGAATGCGTTCTTCATCCCGCAGCTGGGCAGCCAGGTCTACGCCATGGCAGGCATGGAGACCAAGCTGCACCTGATTGCGCGTGAGCCGGGCAGCTATGCAGGCCTGTCGTCCAACTACAGCGGCGAAGGCTTCTCGGATATGCACTTCCAGGCCATTGCTACGTCGCAAGACGGATTCAAGGATTGGATCGCCAAGGCCAAGGCCACGCCGGTCGTGCTCAACGACGAGACCTATAAAGCGCTGGCCCAGAAAAGCATGAAGGTGCCGGTGGCCTACTACGGCAGCGTGGCGCCGGGCCTGTTCGGAAACATCGTCAACAAGTACATGGGCGGCATGTCACACGAAGGCATGTCGATGGACATGCATCACCACGAGGATGGGGGCGCGATGCCGTCGCCCGTCATTCCGTCAAACATCAGCCCGGCAAAGGCAGAGAAGTAAGCCATGTTTGGAAAGCTCACCCTAGAGGCGGTCCCGTACCAGGAGCCGATCATCATGGGCACCCTTGCCGTCGTGTTGCTCGGCGGCCTGGCGTTGTTCGTCCTGCTCACGCGCATGCGCCAGTGGGGCTACCTGTGGTCCGAATGGTTCACCACGGTGGACCACAAGAAGATCGGCGTCATGTACATCATCGTGGCCCTGCTCATGCTGCTGCGCGGTTTTGCCGACGCCATCATGATGCGCGCGCAGCAGGCGATGGCCTCGGCCGATTCGGCCGGTTATCTGCCGCCGCACCACTACGACCAGATCTTCACCGCGCACGGCGTGATCATGATCTTTTTCGTGGCCATGCCGCTGATCACCGGCCTGATGAACCTGGTGGTGCCGCTGCAGATCGGTGCGCGCGACGTCGCCTATCCGTTCCTCAATTCGCTGAGTTTCTGGCTGTTCGTGTCCGGCATGGTGCTGGTGATGGTCTCGATGTTCGTCGGTGACTTCGCGGCGACTGGCTGGTTGGCTTACCCGCCGCTGTCGGGGCTCGAATACAGTCCAACGGTCGGTGTTGACTATTACATCTGGGCGCTGCAGCTATCAGGCCTGGGCACCACGCTGAGCGGCATCAACTTCATCGTGACGATCATGAAGATGCGTGCCCCCGGCATGACCATGATGAAGATGCCGGTGTTCACCTGGACCGCGCTGATCACCAACATCCTGATCGTGGCAGCGTTCCCGGTGCTGACGGTGACCTTGGCGTTGCTGACAGCCGACCGCTACCTGGACATGCATTTCTTCACCAACACGCTTGGCGGCAACGCCATGATGTACGTGAACCTGATCTGGATCTGGGGTCATCCCGAGGTCTACATCCTGGTGCTGCCGTGCTTTGGCGCGTACTCGGAAATCGTCGCCACGTTCTCGAAGAAACCGTTGTTCGGCTACACCTCAATGGTCTACGCCACCGCGGCGATCGGCGTGCTGTCGTTCCTGGTGTGGTTGCACCACTTCTTCACCATGGGCTCGGGTGCGAACGTCAATGCCTTCTTCGGCATCATGACGATGATCATCTCGGTGCCCACCGGTGTGAAGTTGTTCAACTGGTTGTTCACCATGTACCGCGGTCGCGTCGAGATGTCGGTGCCGATGCTGTGGACGATCGGCTTCATGATCACTTTCGTGGTCGGCGGCGTCACCGGCGTGCTGATGGCGGTGCCGGGCGCGGACTTCGTGCTGCACAACAGCCTGTTCCTGATCGCGCACTTCCATAACGTGATCATCGGCGGCGTGGTGTTTGGCTGCCTGGCGGCGATCAACTACTGGTTCCCCAAGGCGTTCGGCTTCCGGTTGAACGAGGCCTGGGGCAAGGCGTCGTTCTGGTGCTGGCTGGTCGGTTTCTACGTGGCCTTTGTGCCGCTGTACATCCTTGGCCTCAAGGGCATGACGCGCCGCATGAACCATTATGCCAACCCCGAGTGGCAGCCCTACCTAGTGGTGGCCCTGGTCGGCGCCGT
>DASXND010000434.1:0-6276 GCA_036495265.1 Dyella sp. | reverse complement strand
CGGCGATCAACCGCCGCCGATGGCGTGAACGATTTCGACCTGGTCGCCATCGGTCAGCGCATGGCTCACATGCAGGCTGCGCGGAACGATCTCGTGATTCACTTCCACGGCGACCCGGCGGGTGCCGTAACCGGCCTCCTGCAGCAACTGGGCGACCGTGGTGGCGGGGGCGCAGTCGCGTGGACTGCCGTTAAGCGTGATATGCATCCGTGCATTGTAGCGGCTACTGCCACGCTACGAAGAGGGCCCGGCATGGACCGGGCCCTGGTGAGCTACATGAGACGGGCGTCAGTTGTGCTGCTCGTCCTTGCGGCGGTCCTCATTGCGGGGCTGGCTGTGCTGCTGCTCATGCGGCTGGCCCGCGTTCTGGGGTGGGCGCTGCTGCGGCGGTGGCGGGGGATTGCCGCGCGGCGCTTCATAGTTGCGTTGTGGCGCTTCATAAACACGCTGCGGCGGCTGCGGAGCGGGATTGCCGCGCGGCGGTTCAACGTTGCGTTGTGGCGCTTCGTAAACGCGCTGCTGCGCCTGGAATGCGCGCTGCTGGGGTTCGCCGCCCGGCGCTGGCGCATTGCGCGGCTGTTGCACCGCGGGACGCGGGCCGGCGGATTCGCGCTGATAGCGTGGCTCGTTGTCCTGGCTCACGGGGGCACGCTCGACACGCGGCACATTGGGCAGCGCGCCCTGTGCAGGCTGCATGCGTGCGCGATCCGACTCGGCGCTCGGGATGTAGCTCACGCCGGGGCGTGGTTGATTGCCCGGCGTCGCGCGTTCGATCGTCGAATTATCCTCCCTCGAATGCGCGAATCGGGCGGACGGCATGTCACCTGGACGCGTGGTCGCGCGCTCGTTGTCCTGCACGGCCGGCTGGCGCATGTCGGGCGTGCGCGAGCCATTGGCGCCCGCTTGCACGGCCGGTCCCGCCGTCGACGGCTCGACGGCACGATTCGGTGCGGCGGCACTTGCTGGGCGGTTGCCCTCCCCCTGCCCATTGAGCAGACGAACATTGCCCGGGCGCTGGAAGGCGCGCGGCTCACCCGTCGGAGTGTTTGCGGTACGCCCCGCAAAGGCCGCGGCCGGGGCGTGGCGAGCCACTACGTCGCGCTGAAAGCCGCCCGCCGGCAAGGCGCGAGTTGCCGCCGCGCGCGACGGCGCAAAGCTGGCCTGCCCTGGCTGCACGCCGGCGCCGCGCGGCATCACCTGGGCCGCGGCGAAGTGCTGCGGGTCCATCGCCGCCATGTGGTGCTGAGCATTGCGGGCCGCCGCGAAGTCCTGCCCGGACATGGCGGTAAAGGCGTGCGGAACCTCGCGATTGACATAGTGCTCATTCGGCATCGGCCGGCCATCGCGGAAGTAGTTGTAGTGATTGTTGATGTTCTCCATCACCACGTTGTGGCCGCGACGCTCGTAGATATTGGTGACGTTGACGTTGGTGTAGTAGCCGCGACTGGCGTGATACCACGGGTTGTAGACCTCATGCGGGCCCAGCGGGAACCAGCCTACCGGGGCGCCGTGACCACCACCGACAAAGGTGACCAGGGCGGGCGCATAGACCGGCCGCTCCCTGATGGGGCCGGGGACCCAGCCCCAGTTGCCGCGCACATGGGCCCAGCGGCCGTAGTGGTATGGCGCGAAGCCCCACGGTGAATCGTCCACCCAGGTCCAGCCCCAGGGCGCGATATAGGCCCAGTGGCCATCGCGATACGGTGCCCAGCCCACCGCCACATTCGACGGATACCAGACTTGTCCGTATTCGGGGTCGGCCTGCCAGTTGCCGTACTGGTTCAGGTCCTGGCCGCCGACGACTTCGTTGGAAACATAGCTGTCCGACTGCGATTGCTCCTGTGTGTAGCGCCGGTCGCGGCTATTGCTCCAGGCGTCGAAGTCGTCGCCGCCGTCGATATCGCTGATCACCACGTTATTGAGCGAGGAATCGGCGAACTCGTAGCTGCGCCCTCCGACGATATTGCGCTGTGTATTGCCTTCCCCATAGACGACGGCCCGGCCGTCGGCAGCGATGATGCGCGTGGATTTGCCGTCGTCGCCGATGTCGACGCGGAAGCTGCCAGGTTGATCCACCACGAGCGCCACGGTAGGTGTATCGATCTCGTAACTCTGGCCCTCGGCCAGGCCGTGCACGGAGAGATTCAGGGCGCCCTGGGTAAGTTCCACCTGGGTCAGCTGATCGTTGAGCGTGAGAAAACCGAAGTCCGAATCGTCCGCGATACGCAGCGTGCCGCCGCCCAGTTCCAGCTCGGCGCGGGCGTCTTTGCCGGTGGAAAGCCGGTCGCCGGTGGTCAACGGGCGATTGAGGCTGGCGTCGCCCCAGTCCTTCGTGCCTGCTGGCAACAAGCCGACGTCGCCGCTGCGATAGGACAGGCGCGCCACGCGCGACGGCGGGTCGCCTGCACTGCTGTCGTCCGGTGCTTGTGCCTGGGCCTGAGCGAGGCCGCCGACACAGATCAGCAAGGCCGCCGCCAGCCATCGCCAGCCCCGCGGCGACGTCAGGGAAGCAGGAAACACGCGCATCGAGTTCTCCGAAGGTAGGGCGCGACCAGTCGCGCGAGCAGGATTCACCGTCCCTAAAACGCGCAAGAACCAGCGGACGCTGACGCCGCCATTATGCGGACGGGTGATCCGGTATCGGCAAGGACCCGCCGGGTCCATCGCCGCCCATGATTCAGCGGGCCGCCATGTCCGGTTCATGCCGTGTTCGGCTGTGGCCGGCGGTTCCCATACTACGCAATCCCGGGTTACCATCGCCGAACCCCGCGGGTGTAGCTCAATGGTAGAGCTGTAGCTTCCCAAGCTACTGACGAGGGTTCGATTCCCTTCACCCGCTCCAACTTGCTCTCGACCCCACCGAGCTTTCTTTCACGTAACCCTGCGGCGTGCGCTGATAATGGCGGATGTGATCACCCTCGGCTGGCGGGAGCGTCTGACGTTGCCGGAACTCGGCATTCCCCTGCTCAAGGCCAAGCTGGATACCGGCGCGCGCAGCAGTTCGCTGCATGTGGACGCGCTGGAAAGCTTCGAGCGCGAGGGTGAAACCTGGCTGCGCTTTGCGGTGAACGTCGGAGGCCGACATCGGGTCGGCGTGTCTTGCGAAACGCCCGCGCTGGATCGACGTGCCGTGACGGATACCGGTGGCCGGCGAACCTTGCGTTGGTTCATTCGCACCGATGTCATGGTGGCGGGGCAGCGCTTTGCGGTCGACATCAATCTGACGGATCGGCGGCATATGCTGTTTCCCATGTTGCTGGGCCGCACCGCGCTGCTCGGCCGGTTTGCGGTCGATCCTGCACTTTCCTATTCACAGCCACGACCGATCTGGGTCGTGACCACGGGTGTTTCATGAAGATCGCGATTCTCTCCCGCAACACCCGGCTCTATTCGACCCAGCGCCTGGTCGAAGTGGCGCGCGATCGCGGTCACGTCGTGCGCGTGCTCGATCCGCTGCGCTGCTATGTGCGCATTGCGCCCGGCAACATGTCGATTCGCTACAAGGGCAAGGCGCTCAAGGGCATCGACGCGGTGATTCCGCGCATCGGCGTCACCAGCACGTTCTATGGCACGGCCGTCTTGCGTCAGCTGGAGATGATGGGCGTGTACACGCCCAATTCCTCCGACGCCGTGCTGCGCGCGCGCGACAAGCTGCGTTGCCTGCAGATGCTCGCGGCCCAGGGCCTGGACATGCCCGCCACGGTATTCGGCGACAACCCTGACGACACCGCCGATGTGCTGGCCATACTCGGCGAGCCGCCGCATGTGATCAAGCTCAACGAAGGCAGCCAGGGCACCGGCGTCGTGCTGGCGGAAAAGCGCAGCGCTTCGCAAAGTGTGATCGAAGCGTTTCGTGGCCTCTATGCCAACTTTCTGGTGCAAGAGTTCATCGCCGAAGCCAAGGGCAGCGATCTGCGTTGCTTCGTGGTGGGCAAGAAAGTCGTCGCCGCCATGCAGCGCGATGCCAGTCCCGGCGAGTTTCGCGCCAACCTGCACCGCGGCGGCACGGCCAGCCCGGCCACCCTTAGCCCCGAAGAGCGCCGCATCGCGGTGAAGGCCGCCTCGGCTTTGGGCCTGGGTGTTGCCGGTGTCGACATGCTGCGCTCCAAGCGCGGCCCGCTGATCCTGGAAGTGAATGCCTCGCCCGGCCTGGAAGGCATCGAGGCGGCCACTGGCGTGAATGTCGCCGCCGCCATCATTGGCTTGCTCGAAACTGAGGGTTCGCCACAGGCATCCGCTACGCCCGCTCGGCGTCGCTAGGCGACTTTTGACCCGGGCGCAGTGCGGGCATAGCATTCCTTACTCCTGCAGGGCGTGTCCCGCGCTGGGGCGCGGCAGGACCAGGGAGGTCGGGATGAAGCTCAAGCTCTCATCGTTGCTGGTGGTGGTCGCGATAGCCTTGGCGCACATGACGCCTGTTCAGGCGAAGAAGGCAACGCCACCCCCCAGCGTCAAGGCGGATACGAAGGATCAGTTCGCTACCGTGGCCAATAGTGTTCGTGAACAGATGGAGCCAGCGGGCCGGTTCGAATTCGTCGACCCTGGCGAGCGCGCCACGGTCGAGAAAGACCTTGGGCAAATGCAGTCGCTATTCGACAAGTTCGGCAGCGTCGATGCGATGGATATGCCCTCGAAGATCCAGCTCTATAACGACCAGTCCGAAGTCAATGCGATCCTGACCCGTCGCGATGGCGATCGCGAAGTCTGCGAGACGGCGCCACCGTTGGGCACGCTGATCCCCAAGACCACCTGTCGCAAATACAGCGATATGGAGCGGGACAGGCGGGACACGGTCAAGATGAAGGACGACATGCTGCACACCATGAATCCGCAGCCCTCGCACTGACAGCCGCTTCGGGTCGGTTGGCGCACGCCGGGCGCCGTCGCCCGGCGCGCGGGGCGCGAAAGCCAGCTTTTTCTGACACGCTGACGGTGGCCCCCTGACGAAGTTTTGACCAGGACCCTGACGCGGCATACCATCCGACGGTCCTGCAAGGCGCGCCCCGAGGGGGGGTGCGGCAGGGGTCGGGAGGAAGGCATGAAGGTCAAACTCTGGTTGCCGCTGGTGGCGGCGACGGTGGTTCTGTTGCAAGTGGCGTCCGTGCAAGCCAAGGAGGCCAAGCCTGATGTAAAGGCAGAGACTAAGGATCAGTTTGCCGCTGTGGCGGATCACGTGCGCCAGCAGATGGGGCCGGGAGGACGGTTCGAGTTTGTCGACAAGACCGAGCACGAAACAGTCGATCGCAATCTGGCGAACATGGAGTCGCTGTACGACAAGTTCGGCACCGTCGACGCCATGGACTCGTCGTCCAAGGTCGCGCTCTACAACAACCAGTCTGAGATCAATGCGATCCTGACCAGGCGCGATGCGGACAAGGAGGTCTGCGAGCAGATCAAGCCGATGGGCTCCAATATTCCCAAGACAGTCTGCCGCACCAATCGCCAAGTCCAGGAAGAAAACGGGGTGGCGCAGCGATATTTGCAGGACATGAAGCAGCAGCAGACCATGAAAGGCGGCAAATAGTTAACATCGAAGTGAGTACCGGTTAACTACTGTGTAACCGTGAGGCCCCTATAAAGGATTCGCTGCAATTTGCGTGGCACTTCAACCGCGAGGTCGGGTGACAGCAGATTACGGTATCGGGGCAGTAGCTTGGGCCCAGGCGAACGACGCTAAGTCGATCCGCCTGGGCCTTTTTCTTTGGCGATGCCCGTTTTATTCAGCTTGTTGTCCGTCAGGGCCCCTTTCCCGCATGCAAGCTTGTTAAGCTTGCCACCTCGGCCGGCCCCTAGCCCGGCTGCGTATGGAGGACGCATGCGCGTACTGGTGATTGAAGACAACAGCGATATCGCGACCAATATCGGCGATTACCTGGAAGATCGTGGCCATGTGGTCGATTTCGCCGGCGACGGCGTCACCGGTCTGCATTTGGCGGTGGTGCACGACTTCGACGTGATCGTGCTCGATCTCACCCTGCCTGGCATGGACGGCCTCGACGTGGCACGCAAGCTGCGACACGAGGCGCACAAGCAGACGCCGATCCTGATGCTGACGGCGCGCGACGCACTGGAGCAGAAGCTGACCGGCTTCGAATCCGGCGCCGACGACTACATGACCAAGCCGTTCGCCCTGCAGGAGCTATCGGCGCGCCTGGAAGTATTGGCGCGTCGTGGCAAGGGCCCGCAAAGCCGTGTCCTGAAAGTGGGCGATCTCACCTACAACCTCGACACGCTCACGGTCACCCGCGAAGGCAAGTCGATCCAGCTCAATCCCAT
>DASXND010000433.1:0-2671 GCA_036495265.1 Dyella sp. | reverse complement strand
GAATAGCATCGCCAACGCGTCACGCTGAGGTTTTTCGAAGACGGACAGGAAGTCGGCGCCGTGCACGAGTATCAACGCAGCAGCGTCGTTCAGCACATTGAAGAAGTAAATGGCGTCTGGAATGACGCCAAGTACGACCATGAGCACCGCTTGCCTCTGGTCGACATCCTTGAGCAAGCGGTAAAGCGCCAGCGCGAGGAAGATGCCGATGGTCCCGGAGAACAGATCGGTGACGATGCCGAGACGGAAAAGCGTCTCGTGCGCCGCAATGTTGCTGGCCGTCTTGGTAGCGTCGCCCTGCACGAATAGAACGCTGGGAATATAGATCAGCCTCAAGGGGGCCGCGATCGCCAGCAACAGATAGTAGAAGCCCGCAACTCTGGCGTTTCTGCTTCTCAAGTGCATGGATGTGCTCCTGACTCTGCGAGGCATCACAGTACACTCGTTGCGGCCATCAAGGCGCCGGCAGCGGGCCCATTCAGGGCATTCGCGCCCAATAAGCCCTTGGGTGCGCTCGCCAGCAGCGTTAGAGCAACTTGATCCCAAGGGGTTTTACGGCGAGTGCGAACGCGCCAAAACAGGCGATGGTGAGCACCGCACTGGCCGCCAGGGCCGGCCAGAATCCCCACTTGTTGAACAGCCAGGGAAACGCCAGGAACATGGGCAGTGTCGGCACGACGTACCAGAATGTGTACCACGCGTGATGGGTGATCTTGGCCGCAGGCTGCTTCTCGATGTGCAGCCAGGTGAGCGCGAGGATAGTTACCAGCGGCAGTGAGGCCAGCAGCGCTCCCAGTCGGTCGCTGCGCTTGGCTACCTCGGAGACGACCACGACGATGGCCGCCGTGATGACATACTTGGTGATCAGCCAGGGCATGGCGCATCTCCTTGTTGGGCGGTCTGCATGTTGCGGCCCTGGCCTGAGGGTGTCCACCGCTTGTGTCCGCTTTCGCGTCACGAAGACATGTCGATTTGGTCCGTTTCCGTTCGTCGTAGTGATGGAGCTTGCGCCCATGGCTAACCAGCAGTGTGGCTCCTTGGCGTACAGGTTCATCGTTCCGGCGTGATCACCTCCAGGGCTGGCGAAGCCCGCCGGTATCACGACCTATTCATACCGTCCCCACGACTGGAGTAAGCAGCATGCAGTTCATTCCCTACCTCAATTTCGACGGCCAGTGCCGTGAAGCCTTCGATTTCTACGCCGCCGCGCTCAACGGCAAGGTCACCTCGCGCATGACCTTTGGTGAGTCTCCGATGGCTGGCGAACTGCCGTCTGAATTCCACGGTCGCGTCATGCATTCGCAGCTGGAAAGTGCAGGCGGCATCCTGATGGGCGCCGATGGTCCGCCGGACACTCCAAACCATAAGGGGCTGGTCAATATCACGGTCGACACGCCTGACGAGGCCGAGCGTGCGTTCAAGGCGCTGGCCGTGGGTGGGGAAGTGGGCATCGATATGCATGAAACATTCTGGGCCCATCGCTTCGGCATGCTGACGGACCGCTACGGCAAGGCGTGGATGGTCAATTGCCTGAGGACGCCGGGCGGGTGATAGCACAATGATCGGGCTGCGGAGTTTGCAGCCCGATCGCGATCAGGATGCCGATTGCATCATTCCGTCGGCCGGGGTTGATCGCATCATTCGTTCCTTCGGGTATGTCGGCCTGAGGCCATCTGCCAGCAGACCACTTTGCGCAGACGCTTGTGTCCGCTTCGGTTGTTTCAGGACCGCCGGCTTGTATCGTGCCAGCCGTCGCTCCGCCCCGCGGCTCATCGGCGGCCATGGGTAAAAGGATTGCCGAGGTTTGCGCAAGTGGCTGGCTGCATGCTGCCGCGAAGCCCCCTGCGTCGCGTACGCTTGGTGGTTCCCCCCACGTTGCGCTTCAGCCAGGAAATGGTCGCCATGGAACATCGGATCGTGACGCTGCCATCCTTCACCGTAGTTGGCGTGGATCACCTGGTGCGTGGCTCGGCCGATGGCATTGGCCAACTGTGGCAGCGCTTCATTCCGCGCGAACATGAAATCGCCGGTCGCACCGAGCAGGACGCCGCGTATGGCATATGCAGTGTTTTGCCGGATGGCAGCGTGCGCTACGTGGCAGGCCTGCCGGCACGCGACGATGCAACGGTGCCCGATGGCATGGTGAAGTTCGACGTGCCCGCGCAGAAGTACGTGGTGTTCACGCATCGCGGCACGGTCGAACAGATCGGCAGCAGCTTCCAGGCCATTCATACCCGCCTGCTTGCCAAGCTGGGGCTGTGTGCCACGGCAGGCGTGGAGTTCGAGCGATATGACGCCCGCTTTATCGCGCCGGATGATCCGGCATCGGAAACGGACCTCTACATTCCCATCGAATAACCCGTACTCAGGCAGCCAACTGGTTAATGTAGGCGCCAGTCAGGGCCTCGTTGATGGTCGCGACCATTTGTTGCGCAAGCTCGGCATATCCCTCGGCGCGGGGGACGCGTGCCCGTTTGGGTGCACCGCCGAGCAGGTCGATCTGGATGCGATTGCAGGCGTCGGAAAGGCAGGCGAAAACGCAGGCACGCGGTGAATCCAGAAAGACGCGCATCTCGATGACCACGGCGGCGGTGACGCCTTCGGCTTCGTCCGGCTGGATCATGATCGAGAGCGAGCGATTGCCCTTGCGGCGGAGCTGACGGAGACATTC
>DASXND010000432.1:0-6813 GCA_036495265.1 Dyella sp. | reverse complement strand
AGATCACGGCAACCGCGACCGATCCTGACGGCAACACTTCTGAGTTTTCGGCCTGCCAGAACTACGTGAACGACACGATCTTCAGGGACAGTTTCGACGGGCCGCTGCCAACGATATGAATTCGAGGTCCGGGTAAATCAGGCCGCAAACTGCAGCCGCGCCAGTTCGGAGTACAGCCCGCCCTGGCGCATCAGTTCGGCGTGTGTGCCCTGGGCGACGATCCGGCCGCCGTCCATGACGACGATGCGATCGGCGCTCTGCACGGTCGCGAGCCGGTGCGCGATGACGAGGGTCGTACGGCCGCGCATGAGCCGCTCGAGCGCGTGCTGGACAGCGGCTTCGGAATGCGCATCGAGATTGCTCGTCGCCTCGTCGAGCAGCAGGATCGGCGCATCCTTGAGCACGGCGCGCGCGATCGCGATGCGCTGCTGCTGGCCGCCGGACAGGCGCACGCCGCGCTCGCCGAGCTCCTCGTCGTAGCCCTTGCCCAGCGCGCTGATGAACTCGTGCGCTTCGGCCGCGCGCGCCGCCTCGCGCACTTCGTCATCGCCGGCATCCTGGCGGCCGAAGCGGATATTGTCGGCGGCACTGCCACCGAAGATCACAGTCTCCTGCGGCACCAGCGCGATCGCTCCGCGCAGCGCGGGCAGCGATAGCGCGCGCAGGTCGACGCCATCGAGGCTGATGCGCCCCGTCTGCGGATCGTAGAAGCGCAGCAGCAGGGCGAACACGGTGCTCTTGCCGGCGCCCGACGGACCCACCAGGGCGACCGTTTCGCCCGGGCGGATCGCCAGGTCGAAGTCATACAGCGCCGGCGCATCGGGCCGTGTCGGATAGTGGAAGGCGACATTGTCGAAACGCAACGCGCCCTGCATCGGCGTGGGCAGCGGTGTCGGCTGCGCCGGGCTGGTGATCTCGGCATGTTCTTCGAACAGCTCGCCGATGCGTTCCATGGCCCCTGCTGCACGCAGCACGTCGCCCCACACTTCGGAAAGTCCCGCCAGCGAGCCGGCGGCAAAAATGGCATACAGCACGAACTGTCCCAGCACACCTGCGTTCAACGTCCCTGCCAGCACGTCGCGTGCGCCTGCCCAAAGCACCAGTGTGATGGCGCCGAAGAACAACACGATCACCGCAGCGGTCAGCGCCGAGCGCATGCCGATGCGCTTGCGCGCTGTGGCCAGTGCGCGGGTGATGGCGCTGCCGTAACGCGTGCTTTCGATGTCTTCGCGTGCGTACGCCTTGACTGCCGGCGCGGCATTGAGCGTTTCGTTGGCCACCGCGGCGGCGTCGGCCAGGCGGTCCTGGCTGGCGCGCGAAAGCTTCTGCACGCGTCGGCCAAACACCAGGATCGGCAGCACCACGGCCGGAATCACCAGCGCGGTAAGGCCGGCCAGATGCGTGCTGGTCCATACCATCATGCCGGTCGCGCCCAGCAGCATCACGACACTGCGCAATGCCACCGAAATGCCGGAGCCAATCAAGGCCTGGATAACTTCCGTATCCGTACCCAGGCGAGAGATCAGTTCACCCACGCGACTGCGTTCGAAAAAGCTCACATCGAGCCGGATCACGTGCGCGTAGAGCTTGGCGCGCAGCGAAGCCAGCGCGCGCTCGCCGAGCAGGCTGATGCAGTAGTAGCGGGCCGCCGTGGCAAAGGCGAGCACCAGCGCCACGCCGAACAGGCCGAGGAAGGTGGTATTGATGGCAGCGGCATTGGAGTGGCCAAAGCCCTGGTCGATCATGTGGCGTACCGCCATCGGCAGCACCAAGGTGGCCGATGACGAGATGGCCAGAAACACCAGCCAGCCGATGGCGAGTGCGCGATGTGGCCGCAGGAACGGCCACAGCTGCAGCAGGGCGCCCAGGCGGCGGGTAGGGCGTGGCGTGTCGGCGGCGTCGCTCATGGGTGCTCGCAGGTGGAGGCGGGTCGAAGGAGGGGCACCGCAATGGTGCCTGTCTCCAAAGGTGGGGCGACTGGCTGGCGATTCAATCCAGCCGCCGCGCGCTATGGCGGCCCCTGTTGATATCAGTGATGCGCGTCTGGGCCTCGCCGACGCGGCTTTCCGGTAGCTGGATGTCGAGTTCGACGCCATCGGCATCGAAGGTCTCCCGCATCACGTCGGCATCCAGTTCACGCAGGCGCGCCTTCAGCAAGGCAAGTTCGGCAAAGTCGCAATGCAGGCCGAGTCGCGCCATCGCCACGATGAGGTTGCGTTCGGCCAGGCGCAGGCATTCCGCCGCCGTGCCGCCGTAGGCGCGAACCAGGCCACCCGCGCCGAGCTTGATGCCGCCGTACCAGCGCGTCACCACGACCACGGCGCGGTCAATACCCTGGCCTTCGATGGCCTGCAGGATCGGTCGACCTGCGGTGCCGCCAGGCTCGCCATCGTCGTTGAAGCGATAGTCCTGGCCGATGCGGTAGGCCCAGCAGTTGTGTGTGGCCGCCAGGTCACTGACCTGGCGCACGAAAGCCAACGCCTGCTCGGGTGACTGCACCGGGGCGGCTTGGGCGAGAAAGCGGCTCTTCTTGATGTCCTCGCTGTGTTGGCAGGCCGTGGCAAGCGTGTACAGCGTTTCAGTCATGGTCAGGCAATTGAGCGCGCAAGTCGTCAGGCAGGTGCATGTCCGGATGCGCCTGGCGGAAGGCGGCGAGTCGCTGCAATGCTTCGTCGCGGCGATGTTGGACGAACAGCAAGCGGATCTTGTCGAGCTCTTGCGCCGGCGTGTCGTTTGGATTGGCTGCCGCAGCGTCCGCGACCGGTGGTGATGCGGGCGCCGCAGCAGCAGGCATGGGAGACGCCATCGTCTTCATGGCCATCGAACGTGCTGCGGGCTCGGAGCGGTAGCCGGCGGTCGGCGGCGCCGATGCCAGCGGCGGTGGCGCTTGCGCCAGCGCTATCTCCGGGGCAGGTGCCGGTGGCGGCGGCGCGAAGGCCTGGTCGGCCATCGCGGAGGTGGCCGCGGGTGATTTCGCCAGCGGCTTGGCGGAAGAGTGCGTCCGGCGCAGGACCCGGGGGATCTCCGCAGGCGGTGCCTCCGCGACGCTTGGCGCTGCAGACCCGGATGTCTGCGCAAGCGGGGCGTTTGTGGCCGACATGGGCAACGGCGTCTTGACCGGCGGGTTGGCGTTGAGGGCGTCCGCTGCCGGTGGGGGCGCCTGCAGGCGCGGGGACTGCTCGCGCATACGCAGCCCAAGCCCGACCGCAAGTACGAGCACGGCCGCGCTGGTGAAGGCTACGGGCCAGCCTGCCAGGCGCTTGCGCGCCTGCGGACGTATCGCCTTGGCAGCGGCTTGCCGCACCGCCTGGTCGAGCGCCGGCGACGGCTCCCTGCGTGGCAGGCTGCGATAGAGCGCCTGCAGCTCGTCTTCGCCGGGCAGCGATGTGTCGTCGTGGTGATCGTGCGTATTCATTCGGCCAACTGTTCGCGCAATCGGTTCATGGCATAGCGTAGGCGCGATTTCGCCGTTTCGCGTCCGACACCGGTCACTTCGGCAATATCCTCCACACTCAGGTCATTCTCCAGGCGTAGCAGCACCGCCGTGCGCTGCTCATCGGGCAAGTGTTCAATCGCACGCTGCAGCCGACGTCGACGTTCGAACTCGGACAACACATGGTCCGGTTGTTCGTGCTCGGGCGTGGCCAGGCTGGCCAGTGCGCTTTCGGCCTCCTCGCCGGTGGCTACCGGGCGTCGGCGTCGATGTTGGTCAATCAGCAGGTTGTGGGCGATCTGCAGCAGCCAGGTGGTGAACTTGGCCTGTGGCGTATAGCGCTCGCGCGCGGCTATGACGCGGCTCCAGGTTTCCTGGAACAGCTCCTCCGCCAGTCGCGGGTCGCGTGCGGTGCGCAACAGGAATCGGTACAAGGTGCCCCGATGCCGCGCATATAACGCGTCAAACGCAGCCAGCTCGCCCCGTGCATAGGCCAGCATCAGCGTTGCGTCGTCATCCACGGCAGCATCCATGGGCGGCGAGGTTAAGCCAAATCGTCGGCTTGGGTAAGCATGGATCGCGGCGACGATGGGGTCGGTCATGAATAGCAGGGTCTCGCGGCGCTCCGGGCACTATCGATGAAACGTGGCAGTCGTGGTGATGGGGTTATCGACCAGGGAACTTCGCGGATTAGGGAATGACCGCGCCGATCACCGGGTTGCTGAAATCCTCTGGCGCCCGCTTTTGGGTCAGGCGGAACACGCCCTCATGGACCAGGCGTGGCAATACGACATCCAGCAGGGTGGTCTGGTGAGGGCCGATGGCGTCGAACAGATCCTGGCTCGCCGCGCTGCGGGCCAGTGCATGGTGCACCAGCTCGCTCAAGTCGGCGGGTTGCAGCATGGCGCCATAGGGGCGATGGGCTTCGGTGGCGAGGCGTAGCGTTCTTCGACTGCTCGCTGGATCGGCCACGCGCTGGTCGCCCGCGAGCAGGGTGTGATTGAGGAACAGGGAGATCACGTTGGCGCTGCGGCGGTTCGCCTGGCGGTCGAGCATGAAGCCTTGCGGCATCCAGTCCGGATTCGCTGGCGCGCCCGCCGTGAGCAGGAACCGGCTGCCGATCAAGGCCTCGCCGCTCTCGTCGGTGAGGCGGACGATCAGCAGGCTGCGCGGGTCATGGATGTGCACACGCGCAGGGAAGGGGCCGACTTTTTCCCGTTCGATCTTGTCGGCGTCGCGTTCGGCATTCTCCTGCTCGAAGGCATCGCACAGCTGCGCGTAGCGCCCGGCATCCGTCACGCGCAGGCAGCGCAGCAGGGCATCGACGGTGACCTCAGGGGCCGCGGCCATGATCCCCTGTTCCGTGCCCGAATGGGATGCGCCCGCGATCAACTTGAACGCCGTGCGCGGTGCCTTGGTCAGGTGCAGGGACAGCGTATCGTAGGCAGCGCTCGTGCCCCGTGCGAGCACGGCATGATGCGCATTGAGGTTGGCGGCGGCGATGCGCACCACGCCATCCGAGCCGTCCTCGCCGGTATAGCTGTTGGCATGGTCGTACAAGCCGCGATCCGGACGATCACCGGTCAGCACAAACAGGAATTGCTCATACCCGGCCGGGTCCTCGCCATGGATGTGATCGAGATTGAGCGACCATGACTCGGCGCTGCCCAGCTCCAGCCAGTCGAGCACGCGCTGGCCCGGTTCGATACCGTCCCACCATGCTTTCAGTCTGCCTAGGACACCCTTGCCCAGCTGTGCCAGGGCGGAACCGAAGTTCGCGGGCGCCAGCATCATCAGGTGGGTAAGCCGGATGGTGCTGTGGACGCCGGGGCGTTCGCGCTGCGCGCGCAACCATTCGCGCACCACCGGGCCGCCGGCCGAGTGGGTGATGCAGGCAAAGCTGGCGCTCAACAGGTGCAGGTCGCGCAGCGCGTGGTCGAACGCGCGCACCAGGTCGGGCATGGTGACGGCATCGTCGAAACTCACGTATTCGGAGAGCCAGATGTCGGCGATGTCGAGCGCGATGCCGTGGGCGGCAGCTTGTTGTTGCAGGCGTTGGGGCAGGGCGCCGTAGGTCGAGGTATGGGTGACACTCCAGCCGTGCACGAAGACGAGGGTGGTCATGACCGTAATCCATGGTTTGTTCGTGTCTCGCCATCCGGTTGGCACGGTGTCGGGCGGCCGGCCATGGCCATGGGCGCCTGCTATCACATCGCGTAACGCTCAGGTCCTAAGATGCCACGACCTTCCACGGTCTGGGTGACCTCATGATTTTTGTGCTCTTCCTCATGCTGTTGGTGACCCTGTTGCTGTATCGCCTGCGCTGGCGTCGGCTCGGACACGTACTGAGCTGGCTCACCGTGTTGCTGTTCCTGGGCATTGGGTGCGGGCCCGTGCCGCGCTTTCTGACGCGCAGCCTGCAGGGGGCCTACTACGTCGACCCCGTGATCGAGTGGGCGCCACGCAATGTCATCGTGCTGCTTAGCGGCGGTACGGTACACCCGGGCGACGAGCCGTTGCAGCCGCAGTACGACGCGAACGGGCGCATCCTGCGTGCGGTTCAGCTGTATAACGCCTGCAAACGCGCCGGCCAGGCTTGTCGCCTGCTGGTGACCGGCGGCGATGCGCAGACGCATGGCGAGCCCGAATCGGTGGTGTATGCGCGTGCACTGCGCCGGCTCGGCGTGCCCGAGGCCGACCTCACGCTGGAGACGCGCAGCATGTCGACCTGGCAAAACGCACAGTTCAGCCGACCTTTGCTGGCGTCCTATGCTCCGCAGCATGTGGTGCTGGTGACCTCGGGCATCCATTTGCAGCGCAGCCTGCTGTACTTCGCTCATTTCGGTATCACGCCACAGCCGGTGGCGGGTGACTGGGTACGGGCCAATAGCCTGTTTGTCCCGGTGGCCTGGAACTTCACCCTGGCCGATCTGACCCTGCATGAGTACCTGGGCATCCTGCGTTACCGCGTCTACAACATGCTTGGCTGGAACGCACCGAAGGCGCCCCCGCTGGCGCCGTGACCGGCACGGCAGGCAACCCGCACAGCTGTTCATTTTCCAGCCAGCTATCGAGCCTACTTCCGCGTAACCTTGCGCGGTCTTTCTGCCATTCCGGCTGCCGATGCTCACCGATAAAACGCCCGAACTGCACTCGCGTGCGGCGCTTCCGCTTGCCCCGTCGATGGACGCCACGCTGGCCGCGGCGCATATGCCGCGGCAATTCCGCCCGTTGGGGCGGCGGGTGCTGTGGATAGCCGGTCTGGCGATGATCCTGGGTGCCGTGGTGGCGCTGGTGGCACGCGCGCTTACCGCCTTGATCGGCCTGGTGACCAATCTCGCCTTTCACGGGCGCTGGAGTACCGACTTCAGCAGCCCGGC
>DASXND010000431.1:0-2219 GCA_036495265.1 Dyella sp. | reverse complement strand
GGCTTCAAGAACGGCACCGATGGCAACGTGAAGATCGCCGTGGATGCGGTGCAGGCGGCGTCGCAGCCGCATCATTTCATGGCGGTCACCAAGGATGGCCAGACCGCCGTTGCCGCCACCACGGGCAATGAAGATTGCCACGTCATCCTGCGCGGCGGCAGCGCACCCAATTACGACGCTGTCAGTGTCGATGCGGCGTGTGGCGCCATGACTCGTGCGGGCCTGGGCGGACGGGTGATGATCGATGCCAGCCATGCCAACAGCGGCAAGCGGCCGGAAAACCAGCCGGCGGTGGTGGCGGATATCGCGGAGCAGCTCGCGACGGGCGAGCAGCGCATCGTCGGCGTGATGGTGGAAAGCCACCTGCTCGGCGGGCGCCAGGAACTCGTGCCCGGTCAGCCGCTGCGCTACGGGCAGAGCATCACCGATGGTTGCATCGATTGGGAAACGTCGCTCAGCGTGCTTGA
The DNA here is from genome assembly GCA_036495265.1 of Dyella sp. Classification (GTDB taxonomy): domain Bacteria; phylum Pseudomonadota; class Gammaproteobacteria; order Xanthomonadales; family Rhodanobacteraceae; genus Dyella. The sequence continues at coordinate 1,752 of DASXND010000431.1, read as the reverse complement.
GCATCTGGCCCAAGGCGTGCGTGCGCGTCGTGCCGCCGCCGCACCGCGAAAGGCGGCCGTATGCGCCTGACGGCCGGCTCAGCCCCAACCTTCGTGCGACGTGTTTTCCGGATCGATAGTAAGCGTCAGTCGCGCGATTTGCGGCTCGCCGGTAGCAGTGGCTATCAAGCGGGCGATCGACTGTTCGCCATGCTGCGTGGTGTAGACGTTGTCTTCCTGCAGCGTGGTTCGTGTGATGCCGCGTCGCTGGTACGGCGCGTTTTCCATCGCGGTGATGCTGGCGTGCTCTTCGAAGAACAGCTGGCCGGTGTGCACCACGTGGCCACCGCGGTAACGCCCATCCGTCAGCTGGCCGCCGACATGCAGTTTCATATGGACGTGGTTGCAGCGCCCCATGTAATAGCCAGGGTAGATCGTCTGGAACGTCACCTCGCCGCGCGCATCGGCAACCTGCACGCCGCGCAGGAAGGTGAGTTCGTCGGTCGCCACGCTCTTGGGCGGATGACTGCCCCTGCTCATAGAGCCACCGACGCCTGGCGGTGGCCCTGGCGGACGACCTGATGGCGGCGATCCCATGCCTGGGCCTCCCTGTCCACCCTGGCCGGTAAATCCGGAATATTCACCTTGCGCATCGCTATGCCACACTTCCAGCGCCGTACCACTGAGCGGGCGACAGGTGCGGCTATCGACGATCTCAAAGCGCAGCGTCAGCGGCAAGCCGGGCTTGCCCTCGGTGATGTCCTGCCGAAATTGCGCGCGATCGAGGTAGTAGGGGCCCTCCGTCTGCTCCGCACTCAGTCGGCACGCCGGGCGGCCATCGGGCAGCGCGCGCACCATGCGCGACCAGGGCAGCACGGCGATACCGCCAAGGCAGAATTGCACGAACCGGCGTCGATTCAGGACAGTCATCAGCAAAGCGCTCGCGTGGAATACATGCCATGCGGGGCACATGGCAGCGTCAAACAACGCGGCATCAGCCGGAAGGGATGACAAGGCGATACGTATCCCAGCCGCCTGCGGTTGTCCCGACCGGCACTTAGCTTTCCAGTTGTGCGTCGAGCGTGATCTTTGCCTTCAATACCTTGGATACGGGGCAGCCTTCCTTGGTGGCCTTGGCGATCTTGTCGAACGTGGCGGCGTCGATACCAGGCGCCTTGGTGCGATTCGTCAGGTCGACGGTGCTGATGGCAAACCCATCGCCATCCTTGTCCAGCGTAACCACCGCCTTGGTGTCGATGCGTGTCGCCGTGAAGCCCGCCTGTTCGAGGCCCGCGGCGAGCGCCATGGTGTAGCAACCCGCATGTGCCGCACCCAACAATTCCTCGGGGTTGGTGCCGGGGCCGTCTTCGAAACGCGAACGAAAACCGTAAGGTGCGTCGCGCAGCACGCCGGTATCGGTCGACACCGTGCCTTTGCCATCCTTCAGGCCACCCGACCAGGCGGCGGAAGCGGTTCTTTTCATGATGATGTCCTCGATGTGGGTCGCAGATGTCGCTGGAAGTTTGCCGAAAGCGCCATGCATGAAATGCGAAAGCCGAAGCTCGACGCCTTCACGCTGGGTTCGCCACGGGATGCTTTATTCTTGCGCGCCCTTGTTCCATCGCCGAAGCGTTTCATGTCCGCCGAGATCAATCACAACCCGCGAGAGCACCGCTTCGAGGTCAAGGTCGACGGGATTCCCTGCGTGCTCGATTACACGCTACTGGACGGCGTCATGACGATTACCCACACCATCGTGCCGTCGGCGGTCGG
>DASXND010000430.1:0-9088 GCA_036495265.1 Dyella sp. | reverse complement strand
ATCGCGCTGCCGGCAGTGACGGCCTGGATGAATTGCGCTGGTTGATCGAGGAGTGGCGCGTCTCGCTGTTCGCGCAGGAGTTGAAGACGGCCGAGCCGGTCTCCGCCAAACGCCTGAACCGGGCGCTGGAAACCCTGTAGGAACGCACCCTGTGCGCGATGACGGCCACGCCGCTACGTAGGCCTTTCACTCGGGCCATCCTTGGCCCTCGCCCTACGGGCAGCTTGCGCTGTGCAAACCGGCAATCCTGCCGGTTTGTCACTCGGGCCATCCTTGGCCCTCGCCCTACGGGCAGCTTGCGCTGTGCAAACCGGCAATCCTGCCGGTTTGTCGCGCACAGGGTGCGCTCCTACACAGGCGGGTTGCTGTCTACTTGGTCCGCACCACGCTGGTGGTGTCGTTGCAGCCATCCACCGCCATCATCCAATTGCCCATCAGCGAGCGACGGATCGTCACCTTCGGGTTGTTGCTGCTCAGGCACGAAACCTTGCTGGTGTCGGCCTGCTTCCACACCTGGCCATTGTCCAGGGTGAACTCGCCGTGGCCGCTGAAGCCGTTGAAGCTGCCCTGCACGCGGGCCTGGATCGGGCCGGCTTTCTCGCTGCTGGGATAGAACACCGGCTTGCCGGCCTGGTCGACCATCTTCGTCGCGGCCTTGGCATGTCCGCTCAACCAGCCGTCGAGGTTCTTCAGCTCGTCCGGCGAGAGCTTATCCAGGCCAGCGGCCTTGAACTCCTCCGGCGACATGCGCTGCTGCAGCGGCACGTATTGGTCAGCGGCGTGCGAAACCATGGGAACAGTCAGGGCGACACTCATCAACAACGGCAGCAGGCGGACCAGACGCATGGGGGCAATCCTCTCGAGCATAGGGAAGGAACAGCGCTGGCGCAGCATACACGGCATGAACCGCCGGTTCATGAGAAGCGCGGGTCCAAGGGTTCGCCTGCACTAGAATGGCCGCATGGTTCAAGCCGCCCCCCACGCAAGCTCGGATCTTGCCGAGTGGCGCAGTCGCGCCGGCAGCGTCCCGTCCGTACTGGCCGAGGCGCTGGAGGTGTGCGCCCAACTGCCAGTGAGCCGCGCCGAAGGCGTGGATGTGCTCGACCTGCTGGCCATGCTCGGTTGTGATGCGCAGACCCAGGCCGCCGCGCTGTGGTTCGAGGTGGCGCGCATCGATCCGGTGTCGTGGGCGAAGCGCGAGCCGGGTTTGGCGCCCGAGCTGCAGCGACTGGTCGCCGGCCAGGTGGCTGCCGAGCGGGTCTGGGCGCTGCACGCGGAGCATGGTGCCGACCACGGCGCCGAGGGCTTGCGCCGCCTGCTGCTGGCAATCATCCGCGACCTGCGCGTGGTGTTCATCCTGCTGGCGCGACATCTGGCGCGCATGCGTGCGGCGAGTGCGCTGCCGGAAGGCGAGCGCCAGCTGCTGGCACGCCTGACCCAGGACATCCATGCGCCGCTGGCCAATCGCCTGGGTATCTGGCAGCTCAAATGGGAGCTGGAAGATCTCGGCTTCCGCTACCTGCATCCGGATATCTACAAGCGCATCGCGCGTCTGCTCGACGAGCGGCGCAGCGACCGCGAAGAATTCATCCGCGAATCGCTGGAGGTGCTCAATCGCTCGCTCAAAGCCGCCGGCATCCCGGCGGAATTGGCTGGCCGGCCCAAACACATCTATTCGATCTGGAAGAAGATGCAGCGCAAGGCGCTGGAATTCTCCGATCTCTACGACATTCGCGCTGTGCGCGTGCTGGTGGACAACGTGGCCGATTGCTACGGCGCGCTCGGTGTCGTGCACACGCTGTGGCCGCACTTGCCCGGCGAGTTCGACGATTACATCGCACGGCCCAAGGGCAATGACTACCGCTCGCTGCATACCGCGGTGATCGGTCCGCGCGGCAAGACGCTGGAAGTGCAGATCCGCACGCACGAGATGCATCGCATCAATGAGCTGGGCGTGGCGGCGCATTGGCGCTACAAGGAAGGCGGCAGTGGCGACAGCGAGTTCGAGGCGAAGATCGCCTGGATGCGCCGCCTGCTCGAGCCGCGCGCGGACAGTGACGGCGACCTGGCTGCCGCACTGCAGACCGAGCTGCTCGAGGATCGCGTCTACGTACTCACCCCCAAGGGCGAAGTGGTGGACTTGCCCAGTGGCGCCACCGTGCTGGACTTCGCCTACCACGTGCACACGGAAGTCGGTCATCGCTGCCGTGGCGCCAAGGTCAACGGCCGCATCGTGCCGTTGACCTTCCAGCCGCACAGCGGCGATCGCATCGAAGTGCTCACCGCCAAGGCGGCCGAACCCAGCCGCGATTGGCTGTCGTCGCACCACGGCTATCTGCACACCTCGCGCGCCAAGGAAAAGGTGCGCACGTGGTTCCGCCGCATCGCGCATGACGCCAACCTGGCAGCCGGCCGCAGCATCTTCGAGCGGGAGATCAAGCGGCTTGCCTTGCCCACGGCCGACCTGGCCAAGCTGCCCGCGCATTTCCACCTCAAGACGCACGACGATTTGCTGGTCGCGCTCGCGCTCGGTGAAGTCGCGCCCGGCCAGATCGCACGCGTGCTGCAGGAGGCCGCAGCGCCGCCACCAGCGGTGACCCAGTCGGCGGCACCGGCGTCGCCGCGTCAGGCGCCGCGCGATCACAGCGCCTTGAGCATCGAGGGCGTGGGCAATCTGCTCACGACCCTGGCCCGTTGCTGCCAGCCGCTGCCCGGTGATGCGGTGCGTGGCTTTGTGACCCGCGGACGTGGCGTCTCGGTGCATCGCGCCGACTGCATCAGCCTGGCGCGACTGGCACGGCGCGACCCGGATCGCGTGATCGACATGGAGTGGGGCAAGGCGTCCGCGCAGGCCTATGAAGTGGAGATCGAGCTGCACGGCTACGACCGCAAGGGCTTGCAGAAGGACGTCACCAGCATGATCAGCAATGCCGGCACCCACATCATTGCCTCGTCCAGCCGGGTGTTCGCCCAGACCGGCGAGGTGGAGATGCGCTTCACCTTGAGAGTGCGCGACTTCGAACAGCTGTCCGGCCTGCTCGGGCGCCTGGTCGCCATGCCCAACGTGGTCGACGCACGCCGCGTCAGCGTTGGCTGAACGACGCGCGTTAGCAGGCGGGTGCCGCCCCGGCGCGATGTTAAGCTGCTGCAAATTGATCCCACCCCCTTGATCACACCTTCGTGAGCCCATGAACGGACGCAAAGACCAGCACGACCCCGGGTCGCAGGGCCGCACCGAACCTACCCTGGGCGATCTCGACCATCTGGATACGCCGTCTCCGGAGTCGAAGTGGGACGACGGTCTACCGCGGGTCACGCTGGATCCGGATCGTGGTCGCGGCACGTCGTCGCGGCCGCCGCGGCGCTCGTCCCGCCGTCGTGGCTGGTTGATCCCGCTGTTGCTGCTGCTGGTGATTGGCGTGGGCACCACGCTGTGGATGGGGCAGGACAAGTTGCGCGGCCTGGTGCCGAGCACCGAGTTGGGTGGCATCCTCGGACGCGCCGAAGTCGCCTTGCAGGAAGGACGTCTGGACGGCAATGACGGCACCAGCGCGCGTGAGCTGTTCGAAGCGGCACGCGCGCTGCAGCCCGACAACGACCGTGCCCGCGACGGCCTGCGCAAGGTCGGCCTGGCGGAGATCGCACGAGCCGATGCGGCCTTGCAGGCCGGCAAGCTGGATGACGCCGACCAGGCGCTTGCCGCCGCGCGCGAGCTGCTCGGCGGCGGCAGTGACGTGGATCGACTGACCCAGGCGCTTGCCACGGCGCGCACGGGCCCGGCGCAGACCGATCACCTGATCGAGCAGGCACGGCAGGCTTTCGATGCCGGCAAACTGGACGGCGACGATGGCGCCGGCACGCTGTACCGCCGGGTGCTCGGCGCCGACGCGAACAATGCCGTGGCGGCGCACGGGCTGGACAAGGTGGGCGACGCGCTGGCCAGCCAGGCGCACAAGGCGCTGGATGCGGGCGATCGCGCGGCAGCCTCCGCCCTGGTCGATCGACTGGCTGCGCTCATTCCCAACTACGGCGAACTGCCTGCCTTGCGCGCGGCTCTGGTGACGGAGCAAAAGCAGGACAGCAATGCCTTGGCCGACGCGCTCAATCAAGCCCAGGACGCCATGCGCGAGGGTCGCATCAGCGGCGCCGGCGACGACACTGCGCTCGCCGATTACAAGACGGCGCTGGCGATTGACCCCGACAATGCCGATGCCAAGGCCGGCCTCGGGCAGGTAGCACAGGCGCTGATCACGCAAGCCAACGCCGCGCTGGATAGCGGCGACCAGGCGCAGGCACGCAAGCTGCTCGATCAGGCGGCCGAACTGGCGCCCGGCTCCGGCGATCTTGCGGCGGCCAAGGCGCGCCTTGGCGGCACCCACAAGGCGTCGGCCGCGCTCCCGGTCGCGGGCGACGCGGAGGAGGACGTTGCGGGACCAACGCAGCATCCGGTGCTCACCGCGCAGCAGAGCACCGACCTCGCGCGGATGATCCAGCGTGCCGATACCGCCGCCCAGCAGGGCAATCTCATGCTGCCTCCGGGCGACAGCGCGTACGACCTCTATCGCGGTGCGCTGGCGATTGACGGCAATAACGAAACGGCCCGGCATGGACTGGAAATGCTGCCCGGCTTGGCCATGAATCAGTTCAACCAGGCGCTCGCCAGCGGCAACCTGCCAGTGGCTGGCGATCGTCTCGCCGATTTCACCGACCTCTCGCCGGGAAGTGCAGGGCAGGACGCGATGCGCCAGCGTCTGGCCAACGCCTGGCTGGACCAGGCCGAACAGCAGCTGCAGCAAGGTGACCGTGCCAGTGCGACCCAGTCGCTGGAGCGGGCGCGCAAGTTGGCGCCGGGCAATCCGCGTCTGGCCACGCTGACGGCGCGCCTGCAGGCCGGCTCCTGAGGATGTTTCGATGACGGTTGTGGTATTCGGGGCCAGCAACCAGATCGGCCATTTCCTGCTGCCGCGCCTCCAGGCGCGCGGCGAGAACGTGATCGCGATAAGCCGGCGTGCGCATCCCGGCGAACCGGGCATCAGTTGGCTCAAGGGGCAGTTGCCGGATGCCGTGCCGGCGATCGAACGCCCCTCGGCCATCATCAGTTTCGGGCCGCTGCTGTCGTTTGCCGAATGGCTGGCCACGCTCGAGCCGTCGCCATCGACGCGCGTGATTGCCACCAGTTCGATGAGCGCCGAATCCAAGCAGGCGTCCGAGGTGCCAGCCGAGCGCGCCATCTCCCAGATGCTGCGCGAGGGTGAGGCGGCCTTGGCGGCCGTATGCGAACGCCAGGGCTATCCGTGGACCGTGTTTCGTCCCACGATCATCTATGGCGCCGGCCTGGACAAGAGCCTTAGCCCGATCGCCCGCCGGGCCATGCGCCAGCGCGTGTTCCCGTTGCTCGCCGGACGCGGGTTGCGCCAACCCGTACACGCCGATGACATCGCCCAGGCCGTGATGGCGGCGCTCGACCAGCCGCAAGCCGCCGGGCGCGTATTGGCGCTGGGTGGCGGCGAGCGTCTGCCGGCGTCCGAGATGTTTGCCCGCGTCCGCTCCAGCCTCCCGGTGGCGACGCTGCCGGTGCCGCTGCCGGCCTGGTTGTTGCGCATGGGCCGCCACGCCGTACCGCGCTTGCGCGGCCCGCTGACCCGGCTGGAAGCGAATCTGATTGCCGACAATAGCGACGTCCAGCGCCTTCTCGGCCTCTCCCCACGCCCCTTCCGCCCCGACGCCACCTGCTGGACCCCACCCGGCCCCAGGTAGGAGCGCACCCTGTGCGCGAAACCAACGAAGCGTCAACGCCGCCACCCCCACCCTCAACAACAGAGCGGTGGCCCCAACTTGCCCGCCCTTTGCCAGAAACCACCGCCTGCGTTCAGATGCCCGCCGGGCAGCAGGTCCTATGATCCCCCCTGCCTTCCTGTTCAGGATTCTCCCTCCTTGGCCTTCTTGCCCCGTCTTCGTTCGTTCGCCAGTGGCGTGTGGCCCTGGGTGCGCATCCCGTTCTGGATCTGCATGGGCCTGCTGTTCGGCTTCGTGCTGCCCTACACGCTGGTGCTGAACAAGCGCGTGCAGGATCGCTTCAATGATCTGGTGTTCGCGGTGCCTACCCGCATCTACGCGCGGCCACTCGCGCTCGCCCCTGGCACGCCGATGACGTCGGCCGCGCTGGAGCTGGAGTTGACCTTCGCCGGCTACGGCAACGACGGTCATGGCCAGGTGGCCGGCACCTGGCTGAAGGACGGCAGCACCTACACCATCGCCTCGCGCGGTTACGCCGGACCCGACGGCGGCGAATTGCCCAAACGCGTTCGCGTGGCGCTGGGCAAGGGGCAGGTTGCCAGTGTGAAGGACACGGCCAGCGGCAAGACCCTCGAGCAGGCGCATCTCGATCCGGCGCGCATCGCCACCTTGTATGGCGCGCAACAGGAGGAGCGCCGCATCGTGCGCCTGGCCGATGTGCCGCCGATGTTGCTGTCGGGTCTGCAGGCCGTCGAGGACCGCGACTTCAAGCATCATTTCGGCATCGATCTCACCGCCATCCTGCGCGCCTCGTTCGCCAACCTGCGCGCCGGTCACACGGTGCAGGGTGGCTCCACCCTCACCCAGCAGCTGGTGCGTAACCTGTTCCTCGATCGCGAGCAGAACTTCACGCGCAAATTCAACGAAGCCTTGATGTCGATCCTGATCGAGGCGCACTACGACAAGAGCCGCATCCTCGAAGCCTACGTCAACGAGGTCTTCCTCGGTCAGCAAGGCAGCCAGGCCGTGCACGGATTTGCCGCCGCGTCGGAGTTCTACTTCGGTCGCCGCATGGAAGACCTCAAGCCGCAGGAGATGGCCCTGCTGATCGGCATGGTGAAGGGGCCGAGCTATTACGATCCGCGTCGTTATCCGGAGCGCGCGCTGTCGCGCCGTAACCTGGTGCTCGAGCAGTTCGCCGAAACCGGCGTGATGACGGCCGATGAGGCCAAGGCGGCGCAGGCCACGCCGCTTGGCATCGTCAGCATCGGACAGTTGCCGCATAACCGCTTCCCGGCGTTCATGCAGCTGGTGCGTGACCAGATCACCGCCGACTTCGACGACGAGACACTTTCCAACGGCAATCTCAGCGTCTTCACCTCGCTCGATCCGGCCGCGCAGCTGTATGCGGAGCAGGCCATCACAACCACCATGGCCAGCCTCGGCAAGCGTGGTGACGCGGCGCAAGCCGCTGCCGTGATTACCGAGGCACAGACCGGTGCCGTGCTGGCGGTGGTGGGCAGCAAGCTGCCGGGCGACCAGGGTTTCAACCGTGCACTCGATGCGCGTCGTCCGATCGGTTCACTGGTGAAGCCGCTGGTCTATCTGGTGGCCCTGGCCCAGCCGGAGCGCTGGAATCTCGGCAGCCTGATCGAGGATGTGCCGATCAGCATGAAACAGCCCGACGGCACGATGTGGATGCCCAAGAACGACGAAGGCGATGCGCACGGTCCGGTGCCGATGATCGACGGGCTGGTGCATTCGTGGAACCTGGCCACCATCCATCTCGGCATGAATATCGGCGTGTCGCGCATCAAGGCCTTCCTGGAATCGTTTGGCCTTACCGATGTGAACCCGAGTCCGTCGCTGCTGATCGGTGCACTGGACATGTCGCCCTTGCAGGCGACCCAGCTCTATCAGTACATCGCTGCCGACGGACATGCGTTGCCGCTGGTCGCCGTGCGTGGCGTCGTCGATGGCAAGGGCCAGACCATCAAGCGCTACGAGGTGAAAACCGGACCGGGTGAATACCAGTCAGCGGTGCGGCTCGTGACCTGGGCCATGCAACAGGTGGCGCGTTCGGGAACGGCGGCGTCGATCGGCACGTCCGGCCTGGCCTATCTCAATGCGGCCGGCAAGACCGGCACCAGCAACGATATGCGCGACAGTTGGTTCGCTGGTTTCACCGGCGAGCATCTGGCCGTGTTCTGGATGGGCCGCGACGACAACAAGCCGAGCGGCCTGTACGGCGCCACCGGCAGTCTGCGCGCGTGGCAGGAATTGTTCCGCAAGCTGCCGACGAAGCCATTGTCGGCAGCGCCCGGCGAGGGTCTTGAGCTCGCCTGGATCAATCCGTCCGATGGCAAGCGCACGGAACAGGGCTGCGAGGGAGCGCGTCAATTACCGGTCGTGGCCGGTACACTGTCGCAGGATGCCGAGGGCTGCTTCTGGCAGCACGTAGGCAATCTCTTCGGCGGCGGTGACCAAGCACCCGCACCGGCTTCCCCGGCTCCCATTCGAGACTGATCATGTCGCGTCGACTCTTCCATGCCTCCGCCGTGCCAGCCACGCTGGCCGTCCTGTTGCTCGCTGCCTGCAGCCAACCCAGCGCACCCGCGCAAGCGACGCGTCCTACCCGTTCTGACGAGCAGATGCTGGCGTCCATCCATGCCGCGGGCGACAAGGAAAAGTCCGCCATCGACGTGAATCCGTTGCGTGAGCCGGGCGTGGCCAACTTGCAGGACGCGGCGGCTGGCGACATGCGCACCGGCCAGTACAGTGCAGCGGCAGTCAAGCTCGACCAGGCACTCAAGCTGAGCCCCAACTCGCCGGATCTGCTGCAGGATCGCGCGGAATTGGCGATCCGGCTCAAGGATTACGCCAACGCCGAAAAGCTCGCGCAGCGTTCGTGGGAGCTGGGTCCGCGCCTGGGGCCGCTATGCGCGCGCAATTGGCAGACCATTGCCGAGCTGCGCGAACGTGCCGGCGACGATGCCGGCGCGGCCACGGCCAGCAAGTCGCTGCAGCAGTGTCACGTGGAAGGTGTGCAGCGCTACTGATGCATCTGCGGGCCCCGGTCTAGTGGGGTCGTGGCACGGTTAGTTCCTTGCGCACCGAAGGCATGCCTGACGTGCGTCTCGTCGAATCCTGCTTATCGGGCGCGCAGGCGCTCTTCCATCAGCCCCACCAGGTTGCCGTCAGGGTCGCGCAGGAAGGCGAGCCATAAGGTGTGGTCGGACAGCTCGGCGGTAGCCTGGGGCTCACGTTCACCGACCGCGCCGCGATTGAGCAGCGCGGCAAAGGTCGTGCCGATATCGGCCACCTTGAAATACAGGATGGAGTTGCCGCCGAC
>DASXND010000429.1:0-2231 GCA_036495265.1 Dyella sp. | reverse complement strand
GCGCCTGCTGCCCGCGCTGAGCGACAAGCAATGGGACGCCCTGCCCAAGGACGATCGCCTGGCGCCGGTCAAGGGCCTCAAGCCCGCCGTGGTGCTGGATATCGACGAGACCGTGCTGGACAACTCGCCCTACCAGGCGCGTCTGATCAAGAGCGGCGGCGAATTCAACGAGGCTGACTGGGCCGCCTGGTGCAAGGAAGAGCGCGCCCGCGCCCTGCCTGGCGTGGTCGAGTTCACCCGCTTCGCGGCCAGCCATGGCATCGCCGTGATCTACATCTCCAATCGCGCCAAGGACCTGGACCAGGCCACCTTGTCCAATCTGCGCAAGGCGGGCCTGCCGGTATCCGGCCCGGAAGCGTTCCTGGGCCTGGGCACCTTCGTGGAGGACTGCGAGCAAGTCGGCACCGAGAAAGGCTGCCGGCGCCAGCTAGTCAGCCGCAAATATCGCGTATTGATGCAATTTGGGGACCAGATCGGCGATTTTGTGACTGTATCGGCGAATACTGCCGAAGGCCGCCAGAAGGCCATGAGCTCCTATATGGGCTGGGTCGGCACGCGCTGGTTCGTCCTGCCCAATCCGACCTATGGCTCTTGGGAGCCGGCTTTGTTTAATAATGACTGGAGCGCGCCCCGCGAAGAGCGTCGGCACCAGAAAATCCAGTCGCTGCGCCTCGATTAATAAGTAACTAGAAACAGCAGGTTACATAGCGCAACTTAAAGTATTGCTTTAACTTCAGCAGGGAAGTAAGATCTCCCCCGCTGACACCTGCTGACCTTGAAAACTCCGCAGGCAAGGCCATTTCCCTTCCGGCTCTGCCGGATTACCCCGTGAGGCCCAACGCCCGCGGGGTTTTCTTTTTGGGCGCCCCGACACTCCTGCGCCTGCTGGCTCTTGTTCACCCGGAGCCGACACCCTTACGCTCGGCCGACCGCCCCGTACGCTGGTCCACCGGGCGCCATCATCGCGAGACTCCATGCGTCGTTCATCCGTTTACTTCGCCGCCGCCCTCGGCGCCCTGCTCCTGCTGGCCTCAGCGGCGGCCTTGTTCATGACCTCGCACAAAAGTGCGCCGGTGGTCGTGACCGCCGGCGGCGAAACGCCGGAAGCGTCGGTGCAGCAGTCGCTGGCGCTGATCAAGGCCGGAGACTTCGCCGACTTCTGGAAGCACGCGCTGCCGCCAGCCGACTTCGACACCTTGCGAGCGGACTGGGCGCGCCCTCGCCCGGATGAACAACCCATCAGCCCCGAGGATCGCGCCGACTTCATCAAGAACGTGCAGCAGCTCACCGAACCGGGTGCGGAGAACAAGCTCTACGCGCTGGCCCGGCCCAAGCTGAACCAGCTGGAGCAGCAGTATCACGACCAGCTGCCGGTGATGATCGGCATCGGCCAGGCCATTGCCGCGACCGGCGTGGCCCAGAGCAAGGAGCTGACCAACCCGCAGAAGCAGCAGGCTACCGAGGTCATCAATGTGCTGGCGCCATGGGCGCAGCAGGTGCCGTGGTTCGACCAGGCCAAGGCCAAGCAGGCCATTGCCGTGGCCGTGGCCACCGCGCGCCAGCTTGACCTGAAGACGCCCGAGGCCCTGCGCTCGATGAATTTCGACACGGCGATGCAGAAGTACAGCACCGGCTTTCTGGGCATCAAGCAGGTGCTGAGCATCTATGGCCTGTCGATCGACGACACGCTGGACTCGGTCAGGGTGACGACGCTGGAAAACCGCAACGGCCATGCGCGCGTGCGCATCGACTACACCCTGCTCGGCAAGCCGCTATCCACCGAATCGAGCCTGATCGAACAGGACGGCCGCTGGTACAGCGAGGACATGCTGCAGAATGTGCGCGATGCGCATGACCGGCTGGTCGCACCGCCCGCGCCGGCCAGTAGCGCGCAAGCACCGGCGGCGCCGGCAAGCGCAGCGGAAGAAAAAGCAGCAGCCAAGGCTCTGGCGGCGGCGTCGACGGTCTGCTTACCCGGCACCCACGTCGGCTACATCACCACCGGCGGAAAGGAAACGCCCGCAGATGCAGCTGCGGGCCGCGCGTCAGCCGCGCAGGCCGAGGCAAAGATAGCCGCGAGCTGCAAGCACTGAGACAGAATCCGGGTTCTAACGATTCCACCAGTTACAATCTCGGGATGCAGAATATGTCGACCACGGACACTCCCGCCCGTAGCCGCGCGCCCTGGTGGTTCAACCTGGCGGGGCAACTACTTGAACCCTGGGTGCGCA
>DASXND010000428.1:0-2734 GCA_036495265.1 Dyella sp. | reverse complement strand
CTGACCGACATGTACGTGACCCGCGTTGGCTTCGGTGCCTGGGCGATTGGCGGCTCGGACTGGGCCGTTGGTTGGGGCACCCAGGACGACCGTGATTCCATCGCAGCCATCCGTCATGCCGTCGAGCGCGGCATCAATTGGATCGATACGGCGGCGATCTACGGCCTGGGTCATTCCGAGGAGGTCGTGCGTCGCGCACTGGCCGAGCTTCCATTCGATGAGCGGCCCTACGTGTTTACCAAATGCGGCTTGGTGTGGGACGAAGGCAATCGTCACGCTTCGCCGCGTCAGGTCGGCGCACCGGCCAGTATACGAAGGGAAGTCGAAGCTTCGTTGCAGCGTCTGGGTGTCGAGCGCATCGATCTCTTTCAGATGCACTGGCCAGCCGAAGATGGCACGCCGCTGGAAGCGTATTGGCAGACGCTGCTGGATCTGAAAAAGGAAGGCAAGGTACGCGCGGTCGGCCTCTCCAACCATAACGCCGAACAGCTTGCTGCGGCCGAAGCACTGGGTCACGTCGATACGCTGCAACCGCCTTTTTCGGCGATTCGACGCGGCGCTGGGGCAGCCGAACTGCCGTGGTGCAACGCCCATCAGACCGGCGTGATCGTCTACAGCCCGATGCAGTCGGGTCTTCTTACCGGTAGCTTTAGCGCCGAGCGCGCCGAGGGGCTGCCCAAAGACGATTGGCGCTCGCGCAATGCGGAGTTCACCGGCGACAAACTCATCGCCAACCTCCAGCTCGCCGACGCTTTCCGACCCATTGCCGAAGGCCACGGTACGAGCGTTGCTGCCGTCGCGGTGGCCTGGACCTTGGCTTGGCGCGGCGTGACCGGCGCGATCGTCGGCGCGCGCAGTCCCGCTCAAGTGGATGGCTGGCTCGACGCGGCCACCTTGGAGCTCTCGCCCGATGAAATGCTCAGCATCTACGTCGAGATTCTTTCGACGGGCGCGGGCAGTGGCCCGGCATTGCCTTCTGGTTAACAGGAAAGAAGGTACTCAGGCAGCCACGGGCTTCATACGGACATGCTTTTATTGAAGTCCGTGGCGTGCGTCCCCGAACATGCCGGCGACTTGAGGCGGTCAGTTCGCCAAGCCTATCTCAGCAGTGACATGGCGTAACCATACCCATCTGTCTCTGCATTGAAATCAGGAGCATGAAATGAAGAAGATATCCCGTTGGATCATCCCGCCGATGGCCATCCTCTCGCTGTTGGCGAGCGCACTGCACGCGCAGTCGGTCTCGTCCGCCAACGTCGATGTGCTGGCAAAGAGCGACAGCTCATGGAACGGCGTGAAATATCAGTCGTACCCCAAGGGTCAACCGCAACTGACCGTGCTGAAGATGACCATTCCCGCCCATACCGCATTGCCCTGGCACACGCACCCTGTGCCGAACGCGGGATACGTGCTTTCCGGCCAGTTGACCATTGAGGACAGGGCGAGCGGAAAAAAGCAGACGTTCCAGGCGGGGCAGGCGTTCACGGAGTCGGTCAATAAAGTCCATCGTGGCGTCAGCGGCGACCAGCCCACCGTGCTGATCATTACCTATTCCGGCACGCCCGGCGTTCCCACTTTCGTGCCTGTCAAAGGGGAAAGGCCTGAATACGAGTCGTCGCCCTGATGTTCGACCCATGACAGGGCTAGGCGTCCATTGGCGACCACTAAATCGCCCCGTCTTAGTGGCTTTGTTCGTCGTCCGCACATGCGCATTTTGAGTTATTCCGATGTCTATCTCCCCCTCAGTCCTTGCGTTGGGCGCGTCGCCCGTCCGCGCCCCGCGTGTCGGCCTCGTCCTGCTTGCTCTCGCCGTTGGCGGCTTTGCCATCGGCACGACGGAATTTGCGTCGATGAGCATGTTGCCGCTGTTTGCGCAGGGGCTTGGTATCGATGCGCCCACTGCCGGGCATGCCATCAGTGCCTACGCCTTAGGTGTGGTGGTGGGTGCGCCGGTGATCACGGTGCTCGGTGCGCGTTTGCCACGTCGACGCCTGCTGTTGATGCTGATGGCGATGTTTACCGTGTTCAACGGACTCACCGGTCTCGCGCCCAGTTACCACTGGATGCTGCTGTGCCGTTTTCTCAGCGGTCTGCCGCACGGTGCGTACTTTGGCGTTGCTGCCTTGGTAGCCAGTTCGCTGGTGCCCGCGAATCGGCGAACCCGCGCCGTTGGTCAAATGTTCCTTGGCCTCACCTGCGCCACCATCGTCGGCGTGCCGCTGGCCAGTTGGCTCGGCCAGGCCGTGGGATGGCGCTGGAGCTTCGCGTTGGTCGCGCTCTTGGGCATGGCAACGATGTGCGCCGTATTCGCGTTTGCGCCGGACACACCGGCCGATGCCAACACCAGCCCGCTGCGTGAACTGGGCGCGCTGAAACGTCCGCAGGTGTGGATCACGCTTGGCATCGGCGCCATCGGCTTTGGCGGCATGTTTGCTGTCTATACGTATCTTGCTGACATTCTGCTGCACGTGACGCATATGTCACTGGACACCGTGCCCTGGGTGATGGGCGTGTTCGGCGTAGGCATGACGTTGGGCACGATGATCATTCCAGTCTTTGCGGATCGCGCACTCTTGCGCACGGCCGCTGGCCTGCTGCTGTGGAGCATGGTGATCCTGGCGATCTTTCCGTCGACTGCAGGCAACGTGCTGGCACTCAGTGCCACCGTCTTCCTTATCGGCATCGGCGGCGCATTGGCCACCGTCCTGCAGACGCGGCTGATGGATGTCGCTGG
>DASXND010000427.1:0-2334 GCA_036495265.1 Dyella sp. | reverse complement strand
GCGCTGCTCGACGCGCCAGGTCACGCCGGCCTTGAGCAGATAGCGCGGCGCATAGGCCGGCACCTTGCCGACTTGTCCGGGTATGGCACTGGCGGTGAAGCGCGCATTCAACAGGCTGGCGTTGAGGAAGCCTTCCAGATGCTCACCGTGATCGGCCAGCGCCGTCGGCGCGAAGAAGTCGTAGTTGAGCTGGCCTTCCATGCCGCGGCTGCGGGTATCGCCGGAGTTCACTTCGATCACGTCGGTGGCGTTGATGTGCTGCGCCTCGATGCGGTTCTTGAAGTCGATCCAGAACAGGCTCACGTCGTAGTAGAGGCCGGTGACTGGCACGCCGTGTACGCCCGCTTCCCAGGACAGTGACTTGGACGGATCGGGCGCATGCCCCGGCACGATATTGGCGAACGGCGAGGCCATGTCGAAGTAGCGCAGCGGTCGCCAGCCCTGCGACACGTTGAAATAGGTTTCGTTGCCGTGGCCAAAGTCGTTGCCGAGCCCCAGCCCGAACAGCGGCACCGTGCGCGCATCCGCCTCGTTGATCAGCGGGCGGCTGAGGAAGGGCGGTTTGACGGTTTCCTCCACCGCCACCCGTTCGTGCTCAAGCCGCACCGAGGGCACGATATGGAAGCGATGCGGCAAACGGAACACGTTCTCGGCGAACACCGAGGCGTAACGGGAGCTGCGCGCCTGCACCAGCCGCGGCGTACCGCTGTGGTCATCGCGGTCGACGTAGAGGTCGGTGCTGGTCCACTGCCGGAACGGATCGTTGCCGTCGAACAGGGTCGTGCCGACGGTGAAGGCATTGCCTTGGCCCCACAGCTTGCGCAGGCGCAGGTCCGCACCGGCCGTGCGGAACTGTTCGTCCTGCAGCGTGGTGGTGGTCGGCGGTGGTTGTGGTGGCAGCGCCCCGTTGGCCGCTCGACTGGCGAGGTCCTGGTAGGCGAACCACAGCTTGCCGGTGAACAGCCAGCCATCGCCGAACTCGCGGCTATGCCCCAGCACCAGTTGGTCGCGATCGACCCAGTCCCGGTTGTAGGGTGTAGGCGTTGCCTGCGGATTGGCCTGCCATTGCGGGTAGCTCAGCCGCCCGGCATCCCCTGATGCCGCGTCGATCACGTGCAGGTCCAGCCACCACTGCTCTTGCGCGGTCGGTCGGTAGGCGAGGTAGAGATCCGCCTGACGCATCTGCGAGTCCGCGTTGGGACGGGTACCGTCGCTGCCGACATAGCCGGCGTCGACGCGATAGCTCCAGTGTCCGCTGCTACCTTCGAGCGCGTTGTAGGTCGAGTACAGGCCGTGATTGCCCACCACCTGTTCGGTGGTGAACGACAGCGGCGCGTCGGCGGCGGGACGGCGCGACACGAAGTTGATCACGGGTGCAGGCTCGGGCCCGTACAACAGACTGGAGCCGCCGCGGATAAGCTCCACGGCAGCCAGGCCCTGGGTTAGCGGCATGGCATACAGGGTGGGAAAGCCGATCCAATCGCTTTCCAGCGGAATACCGTCCTGCATCACCAGCACGTATTCGGATTCTTGCGGATTGCCCAGGCCCCGATAGCTCAGGTTGAACTGGGTCGGGGTGGGCTGCTGGGATACCTGGATGCCGGGAGTGCGTGCCAGCAGCTGATTGAGATTATTGCCAATCACCGTGGGCTGCTGGTCCAGATGCGTCACCGTGGTCTTCTTGGTCACCGTGATCATGGTGCCGTCGACTTCGGCCAGCATGTGCTCAAGCTTGGCCTTGAGGGTCTGGCGCCAGCTCTGGGCTTTGACTTCGACGGCTGGAAGATTGGTCGCCGGCTTCTGCGAGGTCTGGGCGTGGTCCGCCGGATCGTCGGGCGACTGCTGCGCCAGCGCGGGCATGGAAGCCAGGGCCAGGGCCAAGGCCAGCGGCCGGACGGTGTGATTTGGAATCGACAAGAGCTACCCAGGGTGGCGATGCAAAGACGCCTTTATCTTGCATTGGCGAGCGCACCGCCATAGGCCAAGCGTTTAGGGATGCTCTGATCTATTCAACGAGGGTGTCACCGGTTCTGTCTGCCCGCAGCTCCGGCCCTTCGGGTGATGTCCAGAAAGCCCGCAGGCCGCGGTGCGCGGCTTGCCCAGGCGGCCAGCCTGCGCGGCGCCACGCCCCACACCCTGCGAACTTTCTGGACATCATGCCACCCTCGCTGAATAGATCAGAGCATCCCTAGCTCCATGACTTCTGTCCCATCGTGCGGCCGCTGCGACCTCTGTAGTGTCAGAGGCAGCGGCGCCGCCAAGGGATGCGGCGCCGGCCTTGGATGTGTCTTCTTGGCCGGTCGCGTTGCGACCGGGTGTGACCTGTTAGCGCAG
>DASXND010000426.1:0-2591 GCA_036495265.1 Dyella sp. | reverse complement strand
AGCGGGCGGCGGTACGTCGCCACTACCGTACAGAGCCTGCCAGCTGGGGCCGAACAGCGCGCTGTCGTCCGTGCGCAAGGCACCGGCGGTGATCAGCAATTCGTGCAGATGCGGCAGCAGTTCGTCCACCACGTTCTCATCCACCACGAAGGTGAGATTGAGGTTGTTGGAGGACTGCGAAATCATGTGTACGCGCAGCTGGCCAAATTCAGCCAGCACGCCCGACAGCGTATGCAACATGGAGCGCATGCCACGGCCCACCAGGGTGATCGCCGCACACGGCGCGATCACCTTCACCCGGCAAACCTTGGCCAGGTCGCTGGCCAGCGCGGCAAGTGCGTCGGAGTCGAGCAGGTTCTCGGTCGGGTCGAGCGACACCGTGACATTGGTCTCGGCCGAACCGATCAGGTCCACCGACAGGCCATGCTGTTTGAACTGCGCGAACACGTCGGCAAGAAAGCCGACCTGCTGCCACATGCCCACCGACTCCATCGAGACGAGGGTGATGCCCTTGCGTGCACTGATCGCCTTGACGCTGGGTGCGTGCTCGCGCACCTCGGGGCCAATCAGCGTGCCTTCCAGCTCGGGACGATTGGTGTCCTTGATCAGCAGCGGCACGCGCGGTTCGCGCAGCGGCGACAGACAGCGCGGGTGCAGCACCTTGGCGCCGGTGGAGGCAATTTCCTGGGCCTCTTCATAATCGAGACGCTGCAGCAGGCGCGCACTCGGCACCTGGCGTGGATTGGCGGTGAACATGCCGGCCACGTCGGTCCAGATTTCCACGCGCTGCGCTTTCAGCAAGGCGCCGAAATACGACGCCGAGGTATCCGAACCGCCACGGCCGAGCAGCACGGTGCGGCCCTGCGTTTCGCGGGCGATGAAACCCTGGGTGATGAAGACGTCGCCCCGCTGTGCCAGGCGCGTGTTCAGTGCCGGATCGGGCTTGGCCTCAACCATGGCCGAAAGCAGCTTGGTACGCTCGTTCTGGTTCGGCAGTGCTACCGCGGCGAGGCAGTCACGCGCATCCAGCCATTGCGTGGGCAATCCGCTATGGGTGAGGAAGGCCGAGCCAAGCGCGCTCGACATCAACTCACCATGCCCCTGCACCAACGCAGCCCAGGCCAGCTCGCCGAGTGCCGCCGGGCCGTCTTGCGCCAGCGACGCCAGTTCGGCCAGTCGTGCACCGAGCGTGTCCGGAACCGCCAGCTGCATGTGATCGAGCAGCTCGTAATGACGCTTTGCGATCGCTTTCGCAGCCTCGATGCGTTTGCCCTTGTCTTCCTGTGCGCACAGTTGTTTGAGTGCGTCGGTGATGCCGGAGAGCGCCGAAACGACCACCAGCACGCGTGCGCCTTCGGCGCGACGGCTGGCTACCAGTTCCAGAATGTTCTGCCAGCGCGGCAGGGTGGCGACACTGGTGCCGCCAAACTTCATCACGATCCAGGATGCGTCGGCAGGAAGCGACGCGTGGGCATTCGAGGTCACGGTTCTCTCAGTTGGTTTGCGGGAAAAATATTCGGTCAGTGTTGCGCCGCAGCAGGCGGAATGCAATGGGACAATGCCTACGGGCGTTTGGATGGCTAAATGCGGAGCGGCTTCAGCTCCCTCTCCCCTTCGGGGAGAGGGTTGGGGTGAGGGGTCGGCCTAGCCTCGGTCTCCATCAGGCGAAAGCTCGCTCAAGAAGGGCCCTCGCGAGCACCCGCCCCTCACCTCGGTCCTCTCCCCGGAGGGGAGAGGAAGCAAGGCGTCAAGCCACCACCACCGGAATCTTGCCGATACGCGCCTGCCACTCCTTCGGCCCCGTCTGGTGCACCGACGTACCGGCCGAATCCACGGCCACGGTCACCGGCATGTCCTGCACTTCAAACTCGTAGATCGCCTCCATGCCCAGATCGGCAAAACCTACCACGCGGCTGGCCTTGATCGCCTTGGACACCAGGTAGGCGGCGCCACCCACGGCCATCAGGTACACCGACTGGTGTTGCTTGATCGCCTCGATGGCAGCCGGGCCGCGCTCGGCCTTGCCGACCATGCCAAGCAGCCCGGTCTGTGCCAGCACCTGCTCCGTGAATTTGTCCATGCGCGTCGCGGTGGTCGGACCGGCGGGACCCACCACTTCGTCGCGCACCGGATCGACCGGACCGACGTAGTAGATAAAGCGACCCTTGAAGTCCACCGGCAGCGGCTCGCCCTTGTTGAGCATGTCGACCATGCGCTTGTGCGCGGCATCGCGGCCGGTAAGCAGCTTGCCGTTGAGCAGCAGCACTTCGCCAGGCTTGAAGGTGGCAACCTCTTCCTTGGTGATCGTGTCGAGATCGACGCGGCGCGCATTGGTCGGGTTGTAGGTGAGCTGCGGCCAATCCTTCAGCGACGGCGGATCGAGCATCACCGGACCGGAACCATCCAGGGTGAAATGCGCGTGGCGTGTGGCGGCGCAGTTCGGAATCAAGGCCACCGGCAGGTTCGCGGCATGGGTCGGGTAATCCTTGACCTTGATGTCGAGCACGGTGGTGAGGCCACCCAGGCCTTGTGCGCCGATACCCAGCGCATTGACCTTCTCGTACAGCTCGAGGCGCAGTTCTTCCGCGCGA
>DASXND010000425.1:0-1537 GCA_036495265.1 Dyella sp. | reverse complement strand
GGATAGCCATCGCCATAACCTACCGCCGCCACGCCTACCGGCATGTCCTCGGGACAGGTCCAGGTACCGTTGTAACCGATGCGCTCGCCCTTGCCGATACGATTGACCGCGATCAAACGCGTGCTCAAGGTCATGGCCGGCCGGAAACCAAAGTCCGCACCGGTTTTGCCATCGACCACGGAGAGTCCGTACAGCAAGCCGCCGGTACGCACCCAGTCGCCCCGCGCATCGGCCCAGCCAAGCACGGCGGCCGAATTGGATAGCGAACGCGGCCCGCGCAGCCCCCGCGTGGCCTCAGCGAATCGAATGATCTGCGCTGACGTCTGCATGCCATCGAACACTTCCGATTCGGCGAAATGCGTAAGCAGGCCGATTTCCGGGTCGATGCCCGGCATGGCCGCCAGCTGCGCATGCACGAAGGCCACCGCTTCCGGCGCAAAGCCCAGGCGATGCATACCGCTGTCCACCTTCAGCCACACGCGCAGCGGACCGCGCGCTGGCGACGCTTCTTTCAACCAATGCAGTTGCGCTTCGTGATGGATCGCCGCATCCAGATTAAGACGCTGCATTTCAGCGATATCGCTGGCGTGATCCGGACCGGACAACACCACGATGCGCTGCCGATGCCCGGCCGCGCGCAGTCGCAGTCCATCGCCCAGCGCCGCAACCGCGAACGCATCCGCCTCGCCATCGAGCGCGCGTGCCACGCGCTCCAGCCCGTGCCCATAGGCATCGGCCTTCACAACGGCCATCACCTTCGCCGGTGCCGACAGCGCCTTGATGCGGGCCAGATTGTGGCGCAGCGCGCCGAGATGGACGGTGGCGACAGTAGTACGACTCATGCCTGCTTGGTGCCGCAGCCGCGGCGCGATAAGAGAGGAGAGGGACGGCCCGGGCCGGACGTTTGCAGCGGACCCGACAGGCAGCTTAGCAGCACAGCCAGATGCACCCGACGCGACACCCTAACCATAACGCCACCCTGCGGCGAGATCGAGCCACCTCGATGACCGTTATCGGGCAATCCCCCGTCCGCCGCTCAAACTTAGCCTCATCCCTGCGCGACGCGCATGCCTTGCACCCCCAGTGGCAGGCCAGCAGGTACCCGGCAACCCGCTCCGCAAGTGGGGGCAGCCAGGCACGCCTTACGCCCCTTGGCAGCGCCTGACTGCTTCACGACGTGCGCGCGTATATTGCGTCTGATCCATGGCACCCGAGTCAAAAGCGCCGCGCAAATCCAACAGTCGCATGTCACAGCGCTCATTGTTCTGCACCACGCGAGTCGTACTTGCGCAACCCGCAAGCGCCATGCAGCAACCTATCAACAGAGCTAGCATCAGTGATTCGTTCATGACCAGCGCACCTCACAGAACACCCACAACGTGCAACACGATGAGAATGATGAGGTGGACACCAAGGCTGCCGCTTGGCCCTTGGCGTTAGGATCGGCTTTCGGCCATGAGGGATGGGATCAAGCGGTAGCAACACGATGCTGAGCAGGAGCATCATCGGCAAGGATGCACCTCGGGGAAACGCATCC
>DASXND010000424.1:0-2964 GCA_036495265.1 Dyella sp. | reverse complement strand
GCATTTGGCGCGGATTTGGGCGGGGACTTTTCCAAATCCAGTCACACTAATAATGGGAGGCTGTCTCATGAAGTTCGGGGAAAATAAACTTTGCACGTCGGTGCGCCTGGCGCTGTCGCTCGGTATGCTCGCAGCTAGCGTTTATGGCACCACAGCTTTCGCGCAGGATGCGCAGACCGCCGCGCCGCCACCACCGCCACCGCCGCCGGATCAGGCCAAGAGCAAGACGCTTGAGACGGTCACCGTGACCGGTTCGTTGATTCGCCGCGTCGACGTCGAGACTTCCAGCCCGGTCGTGACCATCGACCGCTCCCAGATCCTGGCTACCGGCAAGCAGAACCTGGGCGACCTGGTGCAGCAGTTGCCGGCGATGACTGGCGGCAACGTCAATCCGCAGACCAACAACGGTGGCGGTACCGGCGCTTCGACCATCAACCTGCGCGGCCTGGGTTCACGCCGCACCTTGATCCTGGTCAATGGGCAGCGCCTGCTCAGCAAGGATGCGAACGCCATTCCAGTCGATGCGATCGAGCGCATCGAGGTGCTGCCGACCGGCGCTTCGGCCACCTACGGTTCGGACGCCATCGGTGGCGTGGTCAACTTCATCCTGCGCAAGAACTACCAGGGTGCGACGTTCACCGCCAACGTGGGTCAGTCTGACCGCAACGACGGTGACCAGAACGGCTACAGCTTCACTTTCGGACAGACGTCCGACAAGGGAAGCATCATGGGGGGCATCAGTTACAACAAGCAGGATCCCGTCTCTTCGGCCAACCGCGACTTCTCCAAGAATGCGCTGACCTTGTCGGGCAGCCAGGTGTTCGTCGGCGGTTCGTCGTCCACCCCGGTGGGCTATATCCAGTTGCCGGGTGTCAACGCGGACGGCTCTTTTGCGCCGGGTGGCCTGGCGTCACAGTTCGGGTGCACGCACGTGTCGCTGAGCAAGGGTGGCAACAGCCAGATAGTCAATTCGGCGAACTATCACTGCTACACCAGCGCCGACAAGTACAACTATGCGTCGGTCAACCTGATCCTGACCCCGCAGGAGCGCACCAGCGGCTACATCTTTGGTGATTACCACCTCGGCGACCATGTGACGGCTTACATGGATGCCCTCTACACGAAGACCTCGTCCAACTTCCAGTTGGCGCCGGCGGTCTATGGCAGCGATACAACGGGCGCGAATATTGCGGCCAATAACGCGTTCAACCAGTTCGGCACGAGCTTTAGCACCACCGGTAACACGTTCCGGTCCCGCCTGACCTCGAATGGCAACCGTACGGCGGCAGTCGGCAGAGACGACGCCCAGATCAATACCGGTTTCAAGGGCGACTTCACGGTTTGGGACAAGAATTGGAACTGGGATGTTGGCTACAACTATGGCCACCAGAGCGTGGTGACCACGACGGGTGGTCTGGTCGACCAGACCCAGTTGTATACCGGGCCCTCCACGGCGGGCGCCAACGGTGTGGCGACGTGTCCGAATGGCGTCAGCGCGGTGGCCTGCCAGTTCAACCCGTTCGACATCAATACGCCAGGCTCCGTCGCGGCGATCAAGGCGGCGAATGTGACCGCCCCCTCGAATACCTATCTGATTGAAAAGACCTGGCACGCCGGTCTTAACGGCGAGGTGTACACCCTCCCGGCCGGTGCTATCCAGCTGGCCGTCGGTGCCGAGGACCGCACGGAGTACGAGAGGGCCATCCCAGCGCCGCAGCTGGTGATCAATCCCCTCACCGGCACCTGCGTCCTGGGCAGCCAGTGTCTCAGCGCCGTCCAGGGTGGCTACACCACCAGGGAAATCTACGCCGAAACGTTCATTCCGATCCTCGCTGGCATGACGGGCGTGCAGTCGCTTAACCTGACCATCGGCAGCCGTTATTCGAGGATCCAGACTTTCGGCAGCACCAACAACTTCAAGTTCGCGCTGGAGTGGAAGCCGATCGACGACCTGTTGGTGCGTGGCACGATGGAAGATGTGTTCCGCGCACCCAACCTCGCCGAGCTCTACGTCTCGGGTTCGGATGCACCGTTCATCCATACCGATCCCTGTACCGGCTACACCGGAGCGCCGGCGGGCTCACCGCTGGCCATGGCCTGCCAGTTCGTGCCGCCCAATGGCACGTTCCAGAATGCTTCCGTGGTGTCGCAGACGCAGGCGTCCACGGTCATACAAGGTGCTCGCGTGGCGGGTTTCCCGGTCAAGCCGGAACACGGCACTTCGTATGACTTCGGTCTGGTTTATAGCCCGTCGTATGTGGCGGGCCTGTCCACCACGGTCGACTTCTGGCGTGTGCAGCTGAGGGACACCATCGTCAATGTGGGCCTGCAAAGCCTGCTCAATCTTTGTGCGGCCGGGTCGACCATCTATTGTCAGTACATTCACCGCACGCCCAGCGGCCCGAATGCGGGCCAGTTGCTGCAGTCCACCGTTGAGCCGGTCGGCAATCTGGGTAGCCTGAGCACCGCCGGCGTCGACTGGCAGGCGAACTACAAGCTGCCGCAATTCTCGTTCGGCCAGTTCAACGTCGGCGTCAACGCCACCTACCTGAAGTACTACACGCAGGAAACCTCACCCGGCGTCGCAGGCAATATCACCTACCAGAATGCCGGTCGCTTCCTGCCGTTTGGTTCCGCTCAGGCCGCGGCCTGCCCCGATAACACGGGCGTCTGCCTGTTCCCGCGCTGGCGTGCACAGGGCTTCGTGGATTGGCAGCAGTATGGCTGGAGTGCCCAGTGGCGTATGCGCTGGATTGGTAGTTTCTCCAACGGCGGTGCCGCGGGCTCCCAATACGATACGCAGCCGAACTTCCGTTCGGGCACGATCCTGCACTACGGCTCGACGATGTATAACGACGTTTCGCTCGGCTACAACATCGCGCCGATCAATACGCGTGTGGACTTTGGCGTCAACAACATCTTCGACAAGCAGCCACCGCTGCTGTACGCGAACAACACCCTCAA
>DASXND010000423.1:0-7531 GCA_036495265.1 Dyella sp. | reverse complement strand
CTCACCAATGGCGATGTGATCCGCTCGGGCACGGCCGGACTCGGCAAGGGACCGTATCTCGCGCGCGCCTTCCTGCGCTGGAGCCTGCCGCTGGGCGAGGACAGCGTCGATGTCGAACGCAGCCAGGACCATTTGCCGGGCAAGGAGTCCACCCAACAGATCGAGGTGAAGCTGGGCACGATGGCCGTCAATGATGATTTCGACAAGAACCGCTATGCCGGCAGTACCCGCACCCAGTTCATGAACTGGTCGTTGTTCAACAATACCGCCTGGGATTTCGCTGCCGATACGCGCGGCTATACCGACGGCTTGGTGGTTGCGTGGACCCATCCGAGCTGGAGTCTGCGCTATGGCATCTACCTGATGCCTTATGAAGCAAACGGGCAACGGCTGGTCTATTCCCTTCCCGACTCCAACGGACAGCAGCTCGAGCTGACCCTGCAGCCGCGAGTCGATGGATGGGCGCTGCGTCTGTTGGCCTTTCGCAACAAGGCCCGCATGGGCATCTACGAGGACGCCATCGCCATCGCGCAGGCCACCGGCCAGCTACCCGATATCCGGGCCGACGATCAGCCGGGACGGCACAAATACGGTTTCGGCCTGAACGGCGAACTGCCACTGGCCGACGACGGCGACACCGGACTGTTCATGCGCGCCGGTTGGAACGACGGGCGCACCGAATCATTTGTGTTCACCGAAGTCGATCGCACGCTCAGCGGTGGACTGCAACTGTCCGGCGCCCATTGGGGTCGTCCCACCGACCACTTCTCGATCGCGCTGGCGATCAATGGACTATCGTCGATCCATGCCGACTATCTTGCCCTGGGCGGCGAGGGATTTGTCCTGGGCGATGGTGCGCTCAACTACGGTCGCGAACAGATCCTCGAGGCGTATTACAGCTTTACGCCTGTCGCACATCTCACCCTTAGCCCGGATCTGCAGCTGATCCATAACCCCGGCTACAACCGCGATCGAGGGCCCGCGCGCTTCGTCGGCTTGCGCGCCCATCTCGAGCTCTGATCACCTCGCCAGCTGCGCCCTTTCCAGCGCCGCAATACGACGATCCAGCCGGGGCCCGAGATAGCAGTGCGAGCCACATGGCAGCAGGCCCACTTCGCCAAACGCTTTCAGATACCAGGACGGCGCGCGCGAATGGAAGCCGTCCATATCGCCATCCACGCCATCGCGGCTGGTAAATACTTCGAGAAAGGCCACTCCCTCCAGCATGTCGCTGATACCCACCAGGCCGGCGCGTATCTCCGCGGGCTTGAGGTAGTGCAGCACGTCGGTACAGACGATCAGGTCGAAGCGGTGGTCGAAGCGCAGCTGTTCCAGTTGCCCGAAGCGCGCAAGCCCGATATTCCGGCGGGCGCCATAACGCGCCACCGCATATTCGCTCGCATCCAGCCCCTGGTAATGAAGGTCCGGCCGCAACGCACGCAGCGGTGCCCGCCAAACGCCTTCACCGCAGCCCACGTCCAGCACGCTGCGCACGGATCGCCCGAGGTAATACTCGGCCTGGCCCACCGCCATCGCCACCTTGCGCCGCAGCTCGGCCGGCGAGGCAACCGCGTGGTCGGGGTGGCGATACCATTTATCGAAATAGGCGCGGTCGTAAATCTTGGGCACTAGGCTGCTCCGGCAAACACCATATGATAAGGCGTGTTCGCCCTCATCACGCGGCGCTGGTTGCTTTGCCGGCGTCGACGATCACCTGCCGTGAACATGGATCGCGGGAGCATAGTGACAGTGGAAACGAGAGCAGAACACCATGCCCACGATCCGCATCCGCATGACCGGCAGCCGCGATGACGCTGACACGCTGCTTACCATCCTTCACGGTATCGATGGCATCGAGCACGTGGAGGAAATCGACGACCCTGCGCCGTCCTTGCGTGACGACTCCAGCTCCAGCGACCTGATCGACGACAACAGCGGCGAGTTGTTCCTGATCGAGGTGCGGGCGGCCGATCACCTGCACGCCGATGCCGTGCGTGCGGTCACCGAGCTCGAGTCCAGCCAGCTGGGTGCCGTGGTCGAGTTCGTCGACGAGTTCTAGCGTCGCCAGCCCCCCCGGCGACCCCAGGAAGGCCTACAGGGCGGGTCCGGCGGATGAATCCGCGCCTAATCGGTCACATTTTCGAAGCGTCCCCGGTAAGCGGGACGACAACTCCCGCGTTGACACTGCCTGGCAACGTTGTCGTTCACTCTCGTCACCAGGAAACCCGACGCATGCGCCCTACCCCGAAGGCCTCGTCCCGCCGCGCCCGCCCCTGGCTGGCCCTGCTCGGCTTGCTGCTGGTACTCGGCCCTGCCGGTGCCATGGCGCGAGCCCCCCGTACGCTGAGCGACGACGACGTCGCCTGGCTACGCCGCGACAGTTTCGAGCTCGATAGCGCCACGGTCACCCGGTACCGCGAACTGGGCCGCTCGCGCTTCCTGGACGAGCAGCTAGACGAGCATGGCAGCGACGATCGCTTGCCGCCGCAGATCGCCGCCCTGATCAGCAGCTACGAAGTGGCGAGCACGCCACTGGAACAGCTGCTCACCCAGCTGCGCGACGGTCAACTGAAACTCAAGGACATGCCCGACGGCGACGACAAGACGGCCGCCAAGAAAGCCGAGCAGCAGCGCGCCAATGATCTGGGTCAGCAGGCGCAGCAAATCGAGATCTTGCATGCCATCTACGGCGAGAACCAGCTGAAAGAGCAAATGGTCTGGTTCTGGCTGAATCACTTCAGCGTGTACGCCGGCAAGGGCCGCGTGCGCTGGGTCGCCAACGACTATGTGCAGAACTCCATCCGTCCGCACGCCCTGGGCAAGTTCCGCGACCTGGTGATGGCCACGCTGGAAAGCCCGGCGATGATGGAGTTTCTCGACAACGCCCAGAATGCCAAGGACCACGTCAACGAAAACTACGCACGTGAGTTGATGGAGCTGCACACGCTCGGCGTCGGTTCTGGCTACACCCAGCAGGACGTGCAGCAGCTGGCCCTGATCCTCACCGGCTCCGGCGTCGCACCGCTGCGCGACCGTCCCGCGCTCCTCCAACATCCGCGCTACGCCGCCATGTTCGTGCGCAACGGCATGTTCGAGTTCAACCCCATGCGCCACGATTACAGCGACAAGGTGTTGCTGGGACAAAAGATCAAGGGCCGCGGCTTCGATGAAGTGAGCGAGGCGGTCGAACTGATCACCCGCCAACCGGCCTGCGCGCAGTTCATATCGAAGCAGCTCGCGGAATACTTCGTCGCTGATGAGCCACCGCCGGCCCTGGTCGCGAAGATGGCCAAGACGTTCCAGCGCACCGACGGCGACATCGCGGCCGTCCTACGCACCATGCTGGAGTCGAAGGAGCTGGCCAGCAGCTACGGCAAGAAGTTCAAGGATCCCATGCAGTTCGTGGTGTCCTCGGTGCGCATGGCCTACGACGGCAAGCCCATCGCCAATGCCAAGCCCCTGCTAAATTGGTTGAACCAGCTTGGCGAACCGGTATTCGGCCGACTCACGCCGGATGGCTGGCCGCTGGAAGGCAGTGGCTGGTCCAGCTCGGGACAGATGGCCAAACGCTTTGAGATTGCCGGAGCTATCGGCACTGGCAACAACCGCCTGCTGACACCCGAAGGCACGGTCAAGGTGGGTGGCGATTTCCCCATGCTGACCACGCGACTCTATTACGACACGTTCGACCCGCGGTTGGCCCCGCAGACGCGCGATGCACTGGCCAAGGCTACTTCGCAGCAGGAATGGAACACGTTCCTGCTCTCCTCCCCCGACTTCAACTATCGCTGAGGCCGACCGCCATGAATCGCCGAGAATTCCTGCTCGCCGCCGCTACTGCCGCTGTCGCCGCCCCGACCCTGTCCTTCTCCGGCAAACTTTTTGCCGCACCGGCCAGCGCACCCCGTTTCCTGCTGGTGTTCCTGCGCGGCGGCTACGACTGCAACAACCTGCTCATACCCTATGGCAGCGACTTCTATTACGAGTCGCGCCCCACGCTGTCGATCGCCAGGCCTGACCCGTACAACCAGAACAGCGCGATTGGGCTCGACAGCGAGTGGGGGCTTAATCCAGCGCTGCGCGATTCACTCTACCCGCTATGGCAGAAACGCCAGATCGCCTTCGTGCCGTTCGCCGGTACCGACGATATGTCGCGCAGCCATTTCGAGACGCAGGACAATATCGAATCCGGCGAACCCAGCAGCCAGCGCAGCGACTTCCGTTCTGGCTTCATGGCGCGCCTGTCGGGTCAGATGGCGAAGGTGCCTTCCATTGCGTTCACCGACGCATTGCCGCTGAGCTTCCAGGGCGGCAATCACGACATTCCCAATATCTCGTTGCGCGGCAATACCAAGGCGGTCTTCGACGATCGGCAAGCCAGCATCCTCGCCGGCATGTACCAGAACACCTCGCTCGCCTCGGCTGCTGCCGACGGCCTGGAACTGCGCCAAAGCGTGTCCAAGGAATTGCAGGACGAGATGATGAAGGCCAATCGCGGTGCCGCCAACGCCAAGAGCTTCGCCGACGAGACCCAACGCATGGCGACAATGATGCGTGACCAGTACCGCCTGGGCTTCGTCGACGTAGGCGGCTGGGATACCCACGTCAATCAGGGCAGCACCAGCGGACAGCTTGCCAACAATCTTACCAACCTCAGCAAGGGTTTGGCCGCCTATGCAGACGCGCTGGGCGATGAGTGGAACAACACCGTGGTGGTGGTGATGTCGGAGTTCGGGCGCACGTTCCGCGAGAACGGCAACAAGGGCACCGACCACGGCCACGGTACCGTGCATTGGGTGCTCGGTGGCAAGGTCAATGGTGGCCGCATCGCCGGGCCGCAGGTAGCTGTAAACGCGCAGAACCTGCTGCAGAATCGGGACTACCCTGTGCTGACCAACTATCGCGACATGTTGGGCGGATTGCTCAGCAAAACCTGGGGCCTTTCCGGCAGTCAGATACAGACTGTGTTCCCGGGTTCCAAGCCGAAGGATCTGCAGCTGGTGTAAGCAGACCGCAGATCGCGCACCTCGTGCGCGATCTGCGCGTAAGGGAACCTCGAATGGCCTCGTGCCAAGCTCGTCATCCCAGCGGCTTTCAACAGCCGTAGGGCTGGTCAAGCTGGGATGACGTAGAGGAAGGGGTGTCTTTCGACAGCTCTCTTAACTCAGTTCGTTCGACGATAACTACCCGTCATCACCGACTCCCAGCTGACACCGCTATCGAACGAACTTTCCAGCTTCAACAAAAACGCGCCCTCACCCAGCAACTCGTAAACATGCCGCGTCTGCCCGCGTGACGAGCTGCGCACAAACGTAAGACGCTGCCCGTCCCACAGACCCGGCGCCGGCACGGCAGGCGTAAAGCCGTAACTGTCAAACCAGTACAAGCCGTACTGATCATGCTCCGGACCGGCTACGAAGACCGCATGAACCTGTAGCGCCGTCTTGCCATCACGTTCTTCGCGATAGTCCTGCACCAGCGCGCGGCCACCTAGTTCGAGGCGCGCATGGATGTGACCCACGGCGGGTCCGCCCTGGCCCCAGCGCGTCGTAGCGATCTGTTCGTCACCGATCCAGTCACCGGCCAATGCGGAAAGCGCGAGCATCGCCATCGCTTAAGCCCTTTGATCGTCCGAGCGAACCAGCAGGCCCTTCGCGATGGCACCGTGCAGCTTGCCCAGCGCACGCACCAGATGCAGCGTGGCAAACAGCAGGAAGGTACCGATGATGCAAAGGACGATCGCGTCGCCAAAGCCCGGCTCATGCGATCCCAGGCCCCAATTGATCAGGACATTGTCGTTGTTGAAAGCCAACCCGATCGGCGACGCGATAAAAGCCAGCGACACGACCATGGGCACGACGGTAAAGACGAAATAGATGATGCCCAGCGGCAGCATCAGGATCATGTAGAACAGCATGGTCCACGTGCGCCCATCCGTGAAGATGGCTCCCACACGCTGCATGAGCGACATGCCTGCGAGTGCCGGATAAGGAGGCCGACGCGGCATGCGCACCCCCAGCATCGTCTCGACAATGCGCCCTTCCAACAGCGACAACGCACGCACCGTGCTGAGAAACAGCACGACAAAGGGAATGCCGACAATCAGCACCAACAGCCCCAGCGATAGCGAAATACCGGTCACTGCCCAGGTGAAATAGAAGATTCCGGTGGCCAACGCCAGCACCATGTAGAACATGGCACCCCAGGTGCGCGGATCTGCAGCGACGCCGAAGAAGCGCCCCATGGCAGAGCTGCGCTTGGGCATCGGCGGCGGACGCAGGGCGCGCTGGATCTTGATCTCCTGATCGCGGTAGAGATCCGCCACTTCATCTGGTGCGCCGTAGGTACCAACCACATGCGCCAACATGTCCGCTTCACTGCGCTGGGGATTTTCCGCCAGCTCGGCGCGCAGATGTTCTTCCGCGTCATACAGCGCGTCCTGGACCAAGGCCGGATCAGCACCGCGCAAAGCATCCCGCAGTTGCTTCAGATACTCGTTGATCGTACGTGGTGCGTTCATTACACCCCTCCTTGCAAAACGGAATCGACCGAATCGCGCGTGGCATTCCAGGCATCCACCCAGTCACGCAGCACGTCGCGACCCAACTTCGTAATGCGGTAGTAGCGACGAGGTGGCCCACTGATTGACGGCTCCACCTCGCTGGCCAGCAAGCCAGCGGCCTCCAGGTTGCGCAGCACCGGATACAGCGCGCTCTGCTTGCCTGCCAACACCCCTTCCCCCACATCCTCGAGGCGTTTGGCGATTTGATAGCCATACATAGGCCGCCGCGACTGCCCCAGCACCGCCAGCAACACCAGGGACACGGTGCCAGCCGAGAGCTCCTTCTGGAATTTCTTCAGATGGCTGCCGGTATCTTCCATAACCCACCCGCACTGCTACGTACCTTGGAGTCAACCATAGTATCGAGTTAACACTAGTGCATGGGCCTGAAGTCATGGACTCGCAGCCGGATACCCAAAGCGACATTGAGGGGAGCGGTGACAAAGCTCGTGAAACGGAGCTCATCGCCGATCGTTATGCCTCTTCCCTTCTAATGCCTAGTTCTATCTTCAAACCAGCACTCGCTTCCCACAAGAAGCTCTCGTGGAAGGTCATCCGCGAAGTTGCCAGAGAATTCCGCTGCAGCCCCGACGTTCCCCCGAGATTGATTAGCGGTCGACTTTAGAGTCCCATGCCCCTTCCCATATGGACTGCCTCGGGGGCAGTCCAATCATAGACTGGAAGTGCCGTCATCCCCGGGGCAGTCCACCGCTCGCGTCTCGTGGCACCTCCGCAAGTCGTCGCGATAGCGCCAAGGCTGCCTCATAGTGCTCGGCAAAATAGAGTTCTCCGTCGCGTGGGTATACGGCCATTTGCCGGACCACTCGCTGTGGTTGAGATTGCAAGCCCGAGACGATCAGAACGATGCCATGGCGGCGACAGCGTTCCAGCAGGACCTTGAGCGCATGGACGCCGCTGGCATCAATGATGGGCACGAGGCGCATGCGCAGAATGAAAACCTTGGGTTGC
>DASXND010000422.1:0-8269 GCA_036495265.1 Dyella sp. | reverse complement strand
CGCATGGCTCAGTCGCGCGATCAGTTCCGTAGCGATCTGCTCGCTTCCATCAAGACATCGATCGCACAACATCACATCGACTACCTGCCCGGTGCCGCTGAACTGGGCGATTTCGATGCGACCTCGACCACCGTCGCGCTATCGCCCGGCGATGGCCTGGCCTGGTTGCCGCGCGACCTGCTGGAGCGCACGTTTGAGCGCTATTGGGCCGGCTTCGTGCAGCGCCGTGACGGTCCCCAGAGCTGGGACGCCTATACGCCCTACGAACTACGCGTGGTAGCGAGCTTCGTGCGCCTGGGCTGGCGCGATCGGGTAGGGCAGTTGCTGGCGTTCTTTATGGCCGACCGTCGACCCGCGGCGTGGAACCAGTGGGCCGAGGTGGTGGGAAGGGAGCCGCGTGAGCCGCGCTTCGTTGGCGATATGCCGCATGCCTGGATCGCCTCGGACTATCTCCGCTCGGTGTACGACATGTTTGCCTACGAGCGATCTGGCGACCACGCGCTCGTGCTCGGCGCTGGACTCGATCCCGCATGGTTCGCTGGCGACGGCATAGGCATCGAACGTTTACGCACGCCGTATGGCGAGCTGAGCTATCGCCTGCGGGCCGAGCACGGACGCTTGGTGCTAAACATTCCTGCCGGGCTCGATATGCCGCCGGGGGGGCTGGCATTCCGCTGGCCTTATGCGAATAAGCCCGTCTCATCGGCGTCGCTCAACGGCAAGGCAGTGGCATGGCAAGCCGGCGAAGTGGCGATTCGCCAGTTGCCTGCCACGCTGGAAATCGACATGCGCTGATCGATGCGCAGGGCGCATGCGGATCAGACGATACGCGCGCCGCTCACCGGTTCGAAAAAGTGCAGACGTTCCTGCGTCAGTTTGAAATGCATCGGGGTACCCGGCTCCGGTAGCTGGCCCGGCGGTACACGCGAAACCAGCGCCTGCGTGCCATAGCGGAGATTGAGAAAGATCTCGTTGCCTATCGGTTCGGGTACTTCAAGCACGGCGGTCAGTGCCGAAGCGTCGGCGCTGCTCAAGCGCAGGTCTTCCGGTCGCACACCCAGCACGATGTCGCGGTCGAGCCACGGCAGCAGCTCCGGCGACTGCGTGGACAGTTCGCCCAGGCTCAGTGAGCCATGCGGAGTCTGCAGCTGCCATGCGCGCTCGCGTTGCAGCTGGCCACGCAGCAGGTTCATGCCAGGCGAGCCGAGAAACCCCGCCACGAACAGATTGGCCGGCTTGTCGTACAGATTCATCGGCGTATCGATCTGCTGGATCTTGCCGCCATCGAGCACCACGATGCGTTGGCCAAGCGTCATCGCTTCGACCTGGTCGTGAGTGACGTAGATCATGGTGGCGCCGAGCTGCCGGTGCAGTCGCGCAATTTCCACCCGCATCGACAGCCGCAGCTTGGCATCCAAGTTGGAGAGCGGTTCGTCGAGCAGGAATACCTTGGGCTCGCGCACCAGCGCGCGCCCAAGCGCCACGCGCTGGCGTTGGCCGCCGGAGAGCGCCGCCGGCAGCGAATCGAGGCGCTGCTCCAGCTCCAGCAGCCGCGCCGCCTCGCGCACGCGCGCCGCGATCTCATCCGGCTGCTTGCCGCGCAGGCGCAGGCCGAAACCGAGATTGTCGGCCACCGTCATATGCGGATACAGCGCGTAGTTCTGGAACACCATGGCGATGTCGCGGTCCTTGGGCGACACCTCGTTCACTACGCGCCCATCGATGCTCAGCGTGCCGGAGGAAATCGATTCCAGCCCCGCGATCATGCGCAGCAAGGTGGTCTTGCCGCAGCCGGACGGCCCCACCAGCACCAGCAGCTCGCCATCGGCGATGTCGAAACTCGCCTCGGCGACGCCAACGTGGCCATTGGGATAGACCTTGCACACGCGATCCAGCTTTACCGTCGCCATCGATGTTCTTCGCTCCTGTGCCCCGTGGGGCCGTGCGCGCCTGCGTGAGTCGACCCGCTGCACATTCGGGCCTTGCTAGGCTATTCTCACCATGTAATCGTTTACATCAAGCCGCAATGCGGCACAAGAGAACTTCCCGACATGACTCAACGTTACCGTTTTCCTGCGGATTTCCATTGGGGTGCCGCCACCTCGGCGTATCAGATCGAAGGCTCGCCCCTCGCCGATGGCGCCGGCCCAAACATCTGGCAACGCTTCGCGCATACCCCCGGCATGATGATCAATGGCGATACCGGCGACGTGGCCTGCGACCACTACAACCGCTTCAAGGACGACGTGCAGCTGATGCGCGCGCTCGGCCTGCAGGGTTATCGCTTCAGCGTGGCCTGGGCGCGCGTGCTGCCTGAAGGCACCGGCCGGATCAACCAGAAGGGTCTGGACTTCTATTCACGACTGGTCGACGAACTGCTGGAAAACGGTATCGAACCGAATGCCACGCTGTTCCATTGGGATTTGCCGGCGGCGCTGGACGATCGTGGCGGCTGGTTGAATCGGGATGTGGCGAACTGGTTCGCCGAGTATGCGGGCGTGGTGTTCAAGGCGCTGGACGGTCGCGTCAAGCGCTGGTCCACGCTCAACGAGCCGTGGGTGGTTACCGATGGTGGTTACCTGCATGGCGCGCTGGCGCCGGGTCACCGCAGCAAGTACGAAGCGCCTATCGCCGCGCATAACCTGATGCGTGCCAGCGGCGCCGGCATCCAGGCTTACCGCGCGCTGGGCAAGCACGAGATTGGCGTGGTGTTCAATATCGAGCCGAAGTATCCGGCTTCCGACAGCGCCGAGGATCTCGCGGCGACCCGTCGCGCCCATGCGTACATGAATGAGCAGTTCGCCGACCCCGCCTTGCTGGGCAGCTATCCGCCCGAGCTGAAGGAAATCTTCGGCGATGCGTGGCCGGATTTTCCGGAAGACGATTTCAAACTGACCCAGCAACCGGTCGATTTTGTCGGCATCAACTACTACACGCGCGCCGTGGTCAAGCACGATGCGAATGCCTATCCGCTCAAGGCCGTGCCGGTACGCCAGCCGAACAAGACGTACACCGAGACGGGTTGGGAGGTGTACGAGCAAGGCCTCACCGACACGCTGACCTGGTTCAAGCAGCGCTATGGCGACATCCCGCTCTACATCACCGAGAACGGCTCGGCGTTCTACGATCCGCCGGTGGCCGAAGCCGATGTGCTGGAGGACCCGCTGCGTGTCAATTACCTGCGCAAGCACCTCAAGGCCTTGCACCGTGCCATTGATGCAGGCGTGAACCTCAAGGGCTATTACGCGTGGTCGTTGATGGACAACCTGGAGTGGTCGCTCGGTTTCTCCAAGCGTTTCGGTCTCTACCACGTGGACTTCGCCACGCAGAAGCGCACGCCGAAGGCAACGGCAAAACTCTATGCGAAGGTGATTGAAAGCAACGGGGCCGTGCTGGACGGCTGAAGGCGTCAGTGCCTTGCCCGGTGCCGTGGCATCGTCGAGAGACAACGCCACGGCATCGGCCTGGTCATTGGAGGGGTGGCGTCGCTCTGCTACCTCTACAGTCGTTCGTGGTTATTTCGCGGACTTTCTCGCCGTCGTCTTCTTGCTTGCCCGCTTGGCGACCTTCTTGGGTGCTTTCTTGGCGGCCTTGGCATTCTTGACCGACGTTGCGGACTTCGTGGCGCCACCAATCAGGAGGCTTTCCGCCGTCACGCCACGGCGCTTGAGCGCGTTCGCAAACCAGATCGGCTGACGACCGCGGCCCGACCAGGTCTGGGTGGGATCGGCGGGGTCGCGGTACTTGGGAGCTACCGAGCCCTTGCCGCCTTTCTTGCCCGCCGCTTTCTTGCCGCGTGACGGATAGACGTCATCCAGGCTGAGGCCGCTGTTACCCAGCAAGGCATCGATTTTCTGCCTGACCGCCTGGACCTGCGTCGCATGGGCTTCCTGCATCTGGGCGTTCGCGTTCGCGATGAGCGCCTGAAGTTCTTTCGGGGATAGCGTCTTAAGATCGATGGCCATGCAGATACCTTCGTTGGAGTTTTCGGCTGAAGTCTAGGGCATGCGAGGCCTAGCCGTGTAGCAGGCGACTGCGACTGTCATGCCTCACTGGCGCGGATTCGTCAGTAGGGACATGGAACGATGATCGAAAGTGGCGCGATCGTGCACGGCGGCTATCCATGCTTGATAGCTGCATTCGTCAGGACAGTATCCAGAATAAAGTGTCATTGCTTACGCCGATGCATCGGATTGACGAATCGCGCGCATGGATTTCACCTGGCAATCATGGATTGGCCTTCACA
The DNA here is from genome assembly GCA_036495265.1 of Dyella sp. GTDB lineage: Bacteria > Pseudomonadota > Gammaproteobacteria > Xanthomonadales > Rhodanobacteraceae > Dyella. The sequence goes on along the minus strand of DASXND010000422.1, from coordinate 4,023 downwards.
CAGAAAGCGTGCGGCCTCCATCGACATGGATGATCTGCCCCGTCACGAATGAAGCATCGCGCAGCAGCCAAAGCACCGTGCCGGCAACATCATCCGGCGAGCCGGCGCGGTGCAGAGGCGTGCGCGCCAGCATGGCTTGCTGATCGTCATAAGGCTTGCCGTCGCTGGGCCACATCACCGCCCCTGGAGCTACGCCATTCACCCGTATATCAGGGCCGAGGTCGAGCGCGAGTGAGCGTGTCATGGCCGCCAAGGCGGCCTTGGCCATGCAATACAGCGGATGTTTGGCGAGCGGGCGTTCGGCGTAGATATCCACCAGGTTGACGATGGCGCCACGCGCTTCGCGTAGTGCCGGTACAGCCGCCTGAGTGAGGAAGAAGGGCGCCTGCGCATTGGAGGCGAATAACTCGTTCCATTGCGCGGGTGTCGCGCTGCCAACGGGCGTGGGATAGAACGCGGAGGCGTTGTTGATCAGGGCATCGAGTCGACCGTAGCGGGTCAGCACGCGTCCAACCATCGCGGGTAATGCATCAAGGTCGGCCAGCTCGGCCTGCACAAGAAACGTACTATCGCTGCGTTGACGCTCGAGCGACGAAGCGAGCAATTCGGCCTCGGCCGCAGCGTGGCGATAGTGCAGGGCCATGTCGTAGCCCGCTGCATGCAAGGTGCGGGCAATCACCGCGCCGACGCGCTTGCCGGCTCCGGTGATCAGGGCGACGGGACGCTCATGGCGTGGACTCATGCGTGGGCTCCTGCGTAACGCGAGGGAAGGGCGAGCTTGCCGCAAAGCGCGAGATACGTCATCCCGCAGGCGTACGCCGCGTCACTTTGTCCATCACGCGTCTGGCGAGACCGGCCTTGGGGCTGGCGGGTTCGGCATCGACGGCCGGGACTTCGGTGGTTTCGATCGGTGCACTGAACAGCGCCATCGTGGTGCGTGCTACCTGCCCCGTGTCGTAGTAGGCGTAGGCGCCCACGCCAACGGCGCCCACCACCGGCAACCAGCGCGAGATGCCGTTGCCGACGGCGCGTTGAGAGACCTTCACGCCCACACGCTTGGCCACGCGCGCGGCGACCGTGTAACTCATGCGTCGGAACAACACGCGATCGCCCACGCGCACCACCATGTCGCGGAACGCTTGTGCGGCGGTGTGGCGAAACAGGCACCAGAGCATTTGTTCCCGGCCCAGTACCGAGTGCTGGCCGTATGCCGCCGCAATGTCGCTGACCATCTGCGCCTGGATTTTCCAGATCGCGATGAGCTCGGGTAGCACGGTGAGCCAGCCCAGCGGGCCTGGCGGCAGCGCCAGCGAGCCGGCCGTGAGTGCGGCTCGCTGGGCGGCGCGGTTGGCCAGGCGTCGCGCTTCGCTTGCCGGGTCCTTGCTATCGCTGACTTTGCTGTCGGGGATCTGGCTGACGAAGTCCAGGATGGCCTGGGTCACCCGACTGTGATCGCCAGGTTCGATGACGGCCGGAAGCTGGGAAGAAGGCTCGGACATGGCGGCGGCCTTTCGCGGGTCGCGGCATGCGCCGCAAGGTGCCCAGTCTAGGCAATCGGCGTGAAAGCGGGCTGACCCCCGAGGATAGGACTGCTTAACGCAGGATGTTGCGCGGCCAGGCATGACTTCTGGGGCAGGCGCCTACCGGGGCTGGGTGGCAATGTTATAACATATCGAAAACAACATCTTTACCGTCCCTCTTCTGGAAGCCCAATGAAACGATCTCTGCTTGCCTTGAGTCTCGCTGTTGCGCTGGGTGCCGTACCTGTTGCCTTTGCCCAAACCAGCCCGAATACGGATACCAGCAGCACGACGGCCAACGGCAGTACGGGCGATGCCGATTCGGGCGCGACGCAAAATGCGCCGGCAAAAGTGAAGCAGCTTGGAACAGTGGACGTGTCCGCGGCGTTGGACCAGGCGCGAAACGCCTTGTCGCCCGATACCGGCAGCAGCCAGTACGTGATCGACCAGAAAGCGATCCAGCAGTTGCCGCTGGGCGATTCCACCCCGCTGAACCAGGTGCTGCTGCAGGCACCGGGTGTGGTGCAGGACTCCTTTGGCGGCTTGCATGTGCGCGGCGACCACGCCAATCTGCAGTTCCGCATCAACGGCGTGATCATTCCAGAGTCGATCTCCGGCTTCGGCCAGACCCTGGACGCGCGCACCATTCAAAGCATCAAGCTGCTCGATGGCGCGCTGCCGGCCCAATACGGCCTGCGCACCGCCGCGGTGGTGGATATCGACACCAAGAGCGGTCACGAACTCGGCAACGGCGGCAGCGTCGGCATCACCGGTGGTTCGTTCGGCACCTTGAATCCGAATGCGTCGCTGTGGGGCAGCAACGACCGCTGGAGCTGGTTCGTCACCGCCAATTACCTGGAAACCGATGTCGGCATCGAGAACCCGACCTCCAGCCGCACGCCGATCCACGATCACTCCAACCAGGTGAAGGGCTTCGGCGATATTTCCTATCTGATCGACAACGACACGCGCGTGAGCTTCATGTTCGGCGCGACCAATAATCGCTTCCAGATTCCGAACAATCCGAACCAGACGCCGCAGTTCGGCTACCTGGACAGGGTGGATTTCAACTCGGCCGATCTCAACGAGCGCCAGCGCGAGACCACGCGCTTCGGCGTGCTGTCGCTGCAGGGCAAGATCGGCAGCAGCACCGACTACCAGGTGTCGGCGGGCCAGCGCTACAGCTCGGTCGGCTTCACGCCGGACGAGATTGGCGACCTGATGTTCAACGGCGTGGCCGCCACCATCAACCGCAACAACCGCGCGAGCACCTTGCAGGCGGATTTCTCCACGCCGTTGGGCGACAGCCATACGCTGCGTTACGGTGTGTACGGTGAGTTCGAGCGCGGCAACATCAGCAACAGCTCGCTGGTGTTTCCGGCCAACCCGGATGGCACCCAGTCCAGCACCACGCCCATCGCCATTTACGACGCCACGAATCTGCTCGCGCGGACCTATTCGGCCTATCTGCAGGACGAGTGGAGCATCGGCGACAAGTGGACGGTCAACTACGGCGTGCGCGGTGACCGCTACCAGCTGTTCCGCACCGAAAGCCAGCTCAGCCCGCGTGTCGGCGTGGTCTATCAGGCCACCGACAGCACCACCGTCCATGCCGGCTATGCGCGCTACTTCACGCCGCCGGCCACCGAGGTGATCGATGACAGCAATATCGCGCGCTTCAATGGCACCACCAATGTCCTTCCTGGCACCGGCAGCAACCTGCCGCTAGCGGAGCGCTCGAATTACTACGATGTCGGCATTTCGCAAAAGGTCGGCTCGACCCTGACCCTGGGCGTGGACGCCTACTATCGAGAGGCGCGTCGCCTGCAGGATGAAGGCCAGTTCGGCACGGCGCTGATCTTCTCCAACTTCAATTACGACTTCGGCCGTATCCGCGGGCTGGAATTCACCGCCAACTATGACAGCGGCCCCATCTCGGCGTACTTCAATGCGACCGTGGGCAAGGCCCAGGGCAAGCGCGTGATCACCGGCCAGTACAACTTCGGCCCTGACGAACTGGCCTATATCAACGACAACTACATCCATCTCGACCACGACCAGGAGTTGACCTCGTCGGGCGGCATCACCTATTCGTTTACCGATACCACTCGCGTCGGTGCGGACTACCTCCTTGGCAGCGGCTTGCGCAGGACCGGCAGTAACGGCATACCCAACGGCGAAACAGTGCCGTTCTACTTCCAGTTGAACTTCAACGTGGCGCATGATTTCACCTTCGGCAGCTTTGGCAAGGTGAAGACGCAGCTGGCCGTGATCAACGCGCTGGACCGCACCTACCAGCTACGCGACGGCACCGGCGTGGGCGTCGGCGCGCCGCAGTTCGGTCCGCGTCGCGGCGTGTACCTGAGTCTGCAGAAAGACTTCGATTTCTAAGGTCAGCTGGGCGCATCCCCGTCGCAGTCCTCACGGGATCGCGGCGGGGCATGCGTTATCCTGCGCGCGTTTCCCTGCAGGTAATGCGCATGTCTTCCAGGCTTCCCGATCC
>DASXND010000421.1:0-4641 GCA_036495265.1 Dyella sp. | reverse complement strand
CTGCTCAGCAAGGACCCGAACGCCATTCCGGCCGACGCGATCGAGCGCATCGAAGTGCTGCCGACCGGCGCCTCGGCGACCTACGGTTCGGACGCCATCGGCGGCGTGGTCAACTTCATCCTGCGCAAGAACTACCAGGGCGCCACGTTCACGGCCAACGTCGGTCAGTCGGACCGCAACGACGGCGAGCAGAGCGGCTACAGCTTCACTTTCGGACAGACGTCCGACAAGGGAAGCATCATGGCCGGCCTGAACTACAACAAGCAGGACGGCGTCGAATCGGCCAACCGCGCCTTCTCCAAGAATGCGCTGACCCTTTCGGGCAGCCAGGTGAACATCGGTGGCTCGTCAAACACGCCGGTGGGTCGCATCCAGCTGCCGGGCCTTGACGCTGACGGAACCGTCATTCCCGGCGGCCTGGTCGACCAATTCGGTTGCAAATACGTGTCGCTGAACCCCGGTGGCAACAGCCAGGCGGTCAACAACGCGAACTACCACTGCTATACGTCCAAAGATAAGTACAACTACGCCTCGGTCAACCTGATCATGACCCCGCAGGAGCGAACCGGCGGTTTTGTCTTTGCCGACTATCGTCTGACCGACCACGTGACAGCCTACGTGGATGCGATCTATCAGAAGACCTCGTCCAACTTCCAACTGGCACCCGCCGTGTATGGCACGGGTACCGGAGCGGATATCAGTCAATACAACGCGTTCAATCCGTTCGACGTGGGCTTCGCGGTTCCCACCAAGGCCAATCCCGAGTACCGGACCCTCAATTCGCGCCTGGTCTCCAATGGCAATCGCATGGCCATGAACGGCCGTACCGACGCCCAGATCAATACCGGCTTCAAGGGTGACTTCACCGTATGGGACAAGAACTGGAACTGGGACGCTGGCTACAACTACGGCCATCAGAGCGTCGTTACTACGACCGCCGGCCTGGTTGACCAGACGCAACTGTTCACCGGAGCCTCCACCATTGGAGTCGACGGTCTCGCGACTGCATCGACTGGCTTCAGCTGCCCCAGCGTAGTCGCCTGTCAATTTAATCCATTCGATGTCAATTCGCCGAACTCGGTCGCGGCGATTCGTGCGGCCAGCGTCACGGCACCCTCCAACCAGTACTCGATCGAAAAAACCTGGCACGCCGGCATCAGCGGCGACCTGTTCAGCCTGCCGGCTGGTGCCGTGCAGTTGGCGCTCGGCGCCGAATATCGCACCGAGTACCTGAGGTCGATTCCCGCGCCGCAGCTGTTGCTCGATCCCGCCACTGGTAACTGTGTGCTGGGCAGCCAGTGCCTCAGCGCCGTACAAGGTGGTTACAACACCAAGGAAATCTATGCCGAGACTCTGATCCCCGTGCTCTCCGGCCTCCCGGGCGTGCAGTCGCTGAACCTGACCATCGGCAGCCGCTACTCGCGCATCCAGACCTTCGGCAGCACCAACAACTTCAAGTTCGCGCTGGAATACAAGCCGTTCGACGACTTACTGCTGCGCGGCACGATGCAGGATGTGTTCCGTGCTCCGTCGCTGAGTGAACTCTACGATTCGGGTTCGGATGCGCCGATGATCCATACCGACCCGTGCACGGGCTTCACCGGCGCACCGGCAGGCTCGCCACTGGCACTGGCCTGCCAGAACGTACCCACCAACGGCTCTTTCGTGAACAGCTTTGTGGACTCGCAGACACAGGCGGGCACGGTAACGCAGGGTTCTCGCGTGGCTGGCTTCCAGGTCAAGCCGGAGCATGGCAAGTCGTATGATTTCGGCATGGTCTACAGCCCATCGTTTGTGCCGGGCCTGTCGACCACCGTCGACTTCTGGCGCGTAACGCTGAATGACACCATTACCAGCGTTGGCCTGCAGAGCCTGCTCAACCTGTGCGCGGCTGGCTCGACCATCTACTGCCAGTACATTCATCGTGATGCCACGGGCCAGATTTCCCCGGCAACGGTCGAGCCCACTGGTAACTTGGGCAGCCTGAGCACCAGCGGCATCGACTGGTCGGCCAACTACAAACTGCCGCAGTTCTCCTTCGGCCAGTTCAATGTGGGCGTCAATGCCACCTATCTGAGGTACTACACGCAACAGACGTCTCCTGGCGTGGCAGGAAATATCACGTACGAGAACGCCGGCCGCTTCCTGCCATACGGCTCGGCCCAGTCTGCGGCATGCCCGGATAACGCCGGCATCTGCCTGTTCCCACGCTGGCGTGGGCAGGGCTTCGTGAACTGGCAGGCGGGCGGCTGGAGTGCCCAGTGGCGCATGCGCTACACAGGCCGCTTCTCTAACGGCGGTGCCGCGGGCTCGATCTATGACACCTACCCGAACGGTGAGTCGGGCACGATCCTGAAGTACGGCTCGACCATCTACAACGATGTTTCGCTTGGCTACAACATCAAGCCGATCAATACGCGTCTGGACTTTGGCGTGAACAACCTGTTCGACAAGCAGCCACCCATGCTGTACGCGAACAATACGCTCAACGCCAACACCGACCCGAGCGACTTCGACCTGATGGGCCGCTACTGGTGGGCTCGCGTGACGGTGAAGTTCTAACGCGCAAGCACTAGCGTCAAACGGAAAGGGCCGCGTGAATGATTCACGCGGCCCTCTCTTTTGAACTTGCGGCTAGCGCTATGCACGAGGGGCCATGGCCCCGTGCGATGGCGCGTCAGACGTTGAACAGGAAGTGCAGCACGTCGCCGTCCTTGACGATGTAGTCCTTGCCTTCCTTGCGCAAACGGCCCGCCGCGGCGGCGCCTGCCTCACCCTTGTACTGGATGAAGTCGTCGTAGGAGACGGTTTCGGAGCGGATAAAGCCGCGCTCGAAATCGGTGTGGATGACGCCGGCTGCCTGCGGTGCGGTGAAGCCGCGCTTGATGGTCCAGGCGCGCACTTCCTTCACGCCAGCGGTGAAGTAGGTCTGCAGGTTCAGCAGCTTGTAGCCGGCACGAATCACGCGATTGAGGCCCGGCTCGTCGAGACCCAAGTCCTTGAGGAATTCGTCGCGGTCGGCGTCGTCGAGCTGCGCCATCTCTTCTTCGATGGCGGCGCATACCGGCACCACTTCGGCGCCTTCGGCGATCGCGCGTTCGCGCACAGCATCGAGATGGTGGTTGTTCTCGAAACCGTCTTCGCGCACGTTGGCGATGTACATCAGCGGCTTGAGCGTGAGCAGGAACAGGTCGCGCACCAGCGCCTTCTCTTCCTCGTCCAGACCCAGGCTGCGCGCCGACTTGCCTTCGTTGAGGCCGGCGGCGAGCTTCTGCAGCACGGGCTTCTTGGCCTGTGCTTCCTTGTCGTTGGCCTTGGCCGCACGCTCGGCACGGTTCAGAGCCTTTTCGACGGAATCCAGATCGGCCAGCGCCAGTTCGGTATCGATGGTTTCGATATCGGCGATCGGGTCGATCTTGCCGGCCACGTGCACGATGTCACCATGCTCGAAGCAACGCACGACGTGGGCGATCGCATCCACTTCGCGGATATGCGCGAGGAACTTGTTGCCCAGGCCCTCACCCTTCGACGCGCCTGCTACCAGGCCGGCGATATCGACGAATTCCACCGCGGTCGGCACCACCTTCTGCGGATTGACGATGTCCGACAGCGCCTGCAGGCGCGGGTCCGGCACAGGCACCACGCCCACGTTTGGCTCGATCGTGCAGAACGGGAAATTCGCCGCAGCGATACCCGCGTTGGTCAGCGCGTTGAACAGGGTGGACTTGCCGACGTTAGGCAGGCCGACGATGCCGCATTTGATGCCCATGGTGACTCCGAAAAACTGAAAGCTGGGGGAAGCGTGTGGCTAGCGCGACAAGGATCAGGCAGCGGCATTCAACCGGGCGCCTTGTTTCCGTTGTCACGTTCGCCGTTCACCCCTCCCGGGGTATGTAGGTGTTGCATGGCCTTGTCGAACTGGCCGTCGACCGCAAGCGGCAGCACATCGAGTGCGCGCGCGATGCCATCGACGATCGCATCCTCGTCCTTCATGGACGGGCGGCCGAGCACCCAAGGCGTTACTTTGTCTTTGTGGCCGGGATGGCCAATGCCAACCCGCAGACGATGGAATTTTGCATGACCGAGATGCGCCACGATGTCGCGCAGGCCGTTCTGGCCACCATGCCCGCCATCGAACTTCAGGCGCACGGTGCCGGGATCGAGGTCCAGCTCATCATGAGCGACCAGGCATTCTTCCGGCTCGATCTTGTAGTAGCGCAACGCCGAGACGACGGCGATGCCGCTCTTGTTCATGAAGGTGGAGGGCTTGAGCAGCCACACCGACGTGCCGCCGATGCGGACCTTGCAGGTCTCGCCATGCAGCTTGCCGTCGAAACCGAAGCGCTCGCCGTGCCCTGACGCCAGGGCGTCAACAAACCAGAACCCGGCGTTGTGCCGGGTTCGGAGATAGTCGGCGCCGGGGTTACCCAGTCCGACAATGAGGCGCAGTCCCGCCATAAAACGCAGCAAGCTCGCGTGCGGTCCGCACCCGCGATGGGTGCGGACCGCTGCGACTTACTTCTTGGGAGCCGGGGCGGCCGGTGCGGCAGCAGCCTCACCTTCAGCCGGAGCGGCCTCAACCTCTTCCTTCACCGTGTTCGCGGTGACGACGGCGGTGTCGTGGTCGGCGCCCAGGTGCAG
>DASXND010000420.1:0-8895 GCA_036495265.1 Dyella sp. | reverse complement strand
GTCCGAATCGGGCAGCGTGTCGCCCCAGATTTCCCGCTCGATATCGCGCCGGCTGACCACGCGCGGCGATTCGCGCATAAGAATCGCCAGCAGCTTCAGTCCAATCGGCGAGACGGTCAGTTCGTGCCCGCCGCGCACCAGTCGCAGCGTGGCCGTATCGAGCGTCATGTCGCCCACGGTCAGGATTTCCGTGGATACCTGGCGTCGATCGCGGCGTATCAAGGCACGTAGCCGTGCCTCAAGCTCGCGCACCTCGAACGGCTTGACCAGATAGTCGTCGGCGCCCGCCTCCAGCCCCACCAGTTTGTCTTCCAACGTATCGCGGGCGGTAAGCATCAACACCGGGGTGGATTTCTTGGCGTCACGACGCAGCTTGCGGCACACGTCCAGGCCGTCGAGGCCCGGCAGCATCAGGTCGAGCACCACCACGTCGTAGCTGTTGGAGACGGCCAGATGGAGCCCGCTGACACCGTCGGCGGCGTAGTCCACCGAGTAGCCGCGGCGCTCGAGAAACTCGCCGACCATTTCCGCAATCTGGCGGTTGTCTTCCACCAGCAGAATCAATCCGGATTGTTCGTCGCGTGAGCTCATCCCTACCTCCTGAAGCAGACTTCACAAAGGTGAACAGCTAACGATTCGCATGGTGAGGGCCGCGTGAAATTCACCGCCTGGCCTCACCGTATGTTGTGATCGCGTGCACGTCTAGTGCAAGAGAGGCTCCAACTCTTTCCAGACATTGTCCAGTACCTGCGGCTGAGCCGAGGCCACCGGGTGGAGGCCATCCTCCTGCATCAATTCGGGCCGGGTAGCGACGCCCTCGAGCAGAAACGGCACCAGGGCGACCTTCTTCTCCCTCGACAGGTCGGCATAAACCGCGCGCAGGCCATCGCGATACTGCGGCCCATAATTCACCGGCAGCTCGATGCCGAGCAATAACACCCGCGCGCCGGACTTCTGGGCGGCGTCGATCATGGCAGCGAGATTGTCACGCAGGGCCGCCAGCGGCAGCCCGCGCAGGCCGTCATTGGCGCCCAGCTCGATCACCAGCACCGCCGGGTGGACCTTCTCCAGCAACCCCGGCAGGCGATCTCGCCCACTCAACGAGGTTTTGCCACTGATGCTGGCATTGACCACGGCCCAGGCTGGCTCCATCTTGGCTAGACGGTCGCCCAGCAAATGTACCCAGCCGGAGTCGACCGGGATGTTGTGTGCGGCCGAAAGCGAGTCGCCCAACACCAGCACGGTTTTCGGCGGGGCCGCGTGAACGGTGCCGACGGCACCCAGCAGGACCAGGGCACACAGGGCCCGCCCCAAAAAAGCCGGCCAGCAAAGGAAACGACGCATGAGTGGCAATGCCTCCGCTTTCACCAAAGATGTCCTTCTGGACGTGGTCGATGTTAGCAAGTCGGTACAGGGCCCCGAGGGGCGCCTGGACATCCTTACGAAAGTCTCGCTGCAGGTTTGTGAAGGCGAAAGCGTCGCCATTGTCGGCGCCTCCGGCTCGGGCAAGACCACCTTGCTCGGCCTGCTGGCCGGCCTGGACACGCCGTCGAGCGGACATATCGCGCTGAACGGCCACGCCCTCGAACAGCTGGACGAAGAAGCCAGGGCCGACCTGCGGCGGCGCATGGTTGGCTTTGTCTTCCAGTCGTTCCACCTGCTGCCCGCCCTCACCGCCGAGGAGAACGTGATGTTGCCACTGGAGCTGGAGGGTCGCGACGACGCGCGCGCCCGTGCCCGCGAAGCGCTGGAGGCGGTCGAGCTGACACCACGGCGACGGCACTATCCGGCCCAGCTCTCCGGTGGTGAGCAGCAGCGCGTGGCCATTGCGCGCGCCTTCGTGCACGGTCCACGCCTGCTGTTTGCGGACGAACCCACCGGCAATCTGGACCAGCGCACCGGGCACCACGTCAGCGACCTGATGTTCGCGCTCAATCACGATCACCGCACCACCCTGATCCTGGTGACGCATGACCCCAAACTGGCCGCGCGCTGCACCCGTCAGGTGGAGCTGGACAACGGCCGTGTCGTCACGCCATCGCGTTCTTCGGCGGCGGTGACGCCATGATGGGTCCGATTCCCGCGGCGAGCGTACGCGCATGAAGCTGCTCGCCTTGTCACTGCGCAGCCTTCGCCGCGAATGGCACCTGCCTGAGCTGCGCACGCTCGGCGCGTCGCTGGTGCTGGCCGTGGTCGCGCTTGGCGTGGTTGCCACCCTGGCGGCGCGCATGGAGCGTGGGGTGCTGGCCAGCGCGGCCGAGCTGATCGGCGGCGACCTGGGCATCAGTTCGCCGCAGGCACTGCCCGCCACCTACGCCAGCCAGGCGAGCCAGCGCGGTCTCGCCGTCACCAGCGGCGCGGGCTTTCCCAGCGTGGCCTTCGCCCATGGGCAAAGCCAGTTGCTCGACGTGCAGGCCACCGACGGCGCCTACCCTCTGCGCGGCAAGCTGGAACTGCTCGACCTGCATGGGCGCAGCATCACCGGCCACGGGCCGCCGCCCGGAGCGGTTTATCTGGATCATCGGGCGCTGGTCGCGCTCGGCATCAAGCTCGGTGAAACCGTGCAACTGGGCGGCCGCGAGCTGCGCGTTGGTGCCGAGCTGGTACGCCAGCCGGATGGTGGCGAACTGTTTGCGCTGGCGCCCCGCGCGCTGATGCATGTCAGCGACGCCGAGCAGGCGGGCCTGCTCGGCGTGGGCAGCCGCGCGCGCCACCGCGTGCTGGTCGCCGGTCAGCCTTCTGCCGTGCAGGAGTGGCGTCGCTGGGTGCAGGCGCAGACGTTGCCGCAGGGCGCCCAGTTGATCACCCCCGAACAAACCCAGGAGCGCATGCGCAGTGCCTTCGATCGCGCCAGCGCCTTTCTGCGGCTGACGGCGTTGCTCTCCGCCCTGCTGGCAGGCGTGGCCATTGCGCTCGCCGCACAGCGCTATGCGCGCCGCAAGACCAACGAAGTGGCGCTATTACGCGCACTGGGCACGCCGCGTCGCCAGGTGCTCGGCCTGCTGGTTGGCACACTGGGGTTGCTCGCCGTGCCGGCGGTGCTGCTCGGCGCCTCGATCGCTCTCGGGCTGGCGCAAATCATCTGGGGTTTCGCCGGCCAGATGTTTACGACGGTGCCAACCTCGATGCCGATCGGGCCTGCCTGCGCTGCCGCCGTGATGGGACTCGCCGTGCTGGCCGGCTTCGCCCTGCCGCCGCTGACGCGTCTGGCCGAAGTGCCCCCGGTCGCGGTCTTTCGCGAGAGCGCCGCACGGCGTGTGCGGCGCTTCGATGCGCTGTACCTGATACCGGCCCTGGTGGCCTTGTTGCTGATCTGGAGCCAGAGCGGCTCGGCCAAGCTGGCGGGCATACTCGCGGCCAGCTTGCTTGGGGTCGCCGTGGTCGCTGCCCTGCTGTCGGCCCTGCTGCTGTGGATAGCGCGACGGGTGGCGCCAGGCGCGCACCCCGCCCTGCGGCTTGGCCTGGCCGCGCTGGCACGCCGCCGCGGCATGAGCCTGTTGCAAGCCACCGCGCTGAGCCTTGGCCTGGTCGCCTTGCTGCTGCTGGCCATCGTCGCCCCCGCCTTGCTGGAAGGCTGGCGGCGCGAACTGCCGGCCGACACACCGAACTGGTTCGTGCTCAATCTGCAGGACGACCAGCGCGCCGGCTTTGAGCAGGCCCTGGCGCAGATGGGCGGACAAAAGCTCAACATGGCGCCGTTGGCGGTGGGCAAGCTCACGGCCATCAACGGCCAGCCGATCGACCAGCTCCGCTTCAAGGATGAGCGCGCCAAGGAGTGGGCGGATCGACAACTACGCCTGTCCTGGGCCGGCGAGTTGCCGCCAAGCAATCAGGTGGTGGCCGGGCGCTGGTCGGGAGAGCATCCCGCGCAGGCTGAAGTGTCGATCGATACCATGTGGCGCGACATGTTCGCGCTCAAGGTGGGCGACACCATGAGCTTCAACGTGGGTGAAGAAAATCTCGATGCCAAAGTAGGCAGCATCCGCCAGGTCGACTGGAGTTCGTTCCGCGTCAACTTCTTCCTGGTGCTCGATCCCGCCCACGCCAATGCCCTGCCGCATACCTGGATCGCCAGCTTCTACCTGCCGCGCGGCCATGCCGATGCGCTGGCGCAACTGTCGCGCGACTACAGCAACCTCAGCCTGATCGATGTGGATGCGATGCTCGATCGCGTCCGCGACATCGTCAACCAGGTCAGCGGCGCCGTGCGCTGGGTGCTCGGCTTCAGCCTGCTCGCGGGCGCGCTCGTACTTGCCGCCGCGCTCGCGGCAAGCGCGCAGGAGCGTCGCCACGAAGCCGCCCTGTTGCGCACGCTGGGTGCGCGTCGATCGCAATTGCGTGCGGCGGCTGCCTGCGAGTTTGCCCTGCTTGGGTTGGTGGCAGGGCTTACCGCCGCCTTCGGCGCCGCGGGCACCGGGCTATGGCTTGGACACGCGATCTTCCATATCGAGAACTTCGTGCCGCCGCTGGGATCGCTGATGCTTGCCGCGCTCGCTGCCGCCATCGTGGTGATGCTGCTGGGTCTAGCCGGCACGCGACGGGTCAGCCACACCTCGCCGATGCGACTGTTGCGTGAGGGCTAAGCGCTTGTTCGACGGGTCGCTCATGGCACGGAATTCCGCACGCATGAAACGCTCACGCCGGCAGGTCACTCCGGCATGACATCGCTGCAGCATGGGATCAAGCGCCTCGCCCAGGAGCGCTTGCTGCTCGGCTTTGCCTTGCTGGCACTGGTGCTGGCCATCGTCGATCCGCGGCCGCTCCCCGACTATCAGCGTTGGTTGCAAGCGCCGACGCTCGGTGGCTTGCTCGGCCTGCTCATCTGTATCCAGGGCATCCGCGACAGCGGCCTGGTGCAACACGCCGCCGCCGCCCTGGTCGAGCACGTGCACTCCATGCGCGGACTGGCCTTGCTACTGGTGAGCACCACGGCACTGCTGTCGATGGTGCTCACCAACGATGTCAGCCTGTTCCTGATCGTGCCGCTGACCTTGGCGATCGGCCGCATCTGCAACCTTCCGGTGATGCGCGCGGTGGTCCTGGAAGCACTGGCGGTGAATGCCGGTTCGACGCTCAGCCCGATTGGCAATCCGCAAAATCTCTTGCTGTGGCAGTACGGCCATCTCTCGTTCCTGCAATTTGGCCAGGCCATGCTGCCAGCGTTCGCGATCATGTTCGCGCTGGTCGCCCTGCTCGCCCTACTGTGGATGCCAGCCGGACGCGTGGAGCTGCACGCCAAACAGGTAGACGGCCACCCGGTATCCATCTCGCAAGCGGTGCTTTCGGTCGGCGCGCTGATCAGCATGGTGTTGATGATGGAACGCGGCCACGCCGTGCTTGGCGCCTTGCTCCTGCTGTTTCCATTCGCGCTGCTGGAACGCAGCACGCTGGCGCGCGTGGACTGGCTGCTGCTGGCGACCTTCGTCGCGATCTTTCTCGGCCTGGGCCATTTTGCCGAGCTGGGGATGGTGCGCCATGCGCTGGATGGCTTGAACCTGGATCACTCGCTCACGCTGTACGCAAGCGGTATCGTCGCCTCGCAGCTGATCAGCAATGTGCCGGCCACGGTGTTGCTGCTCGACCACGCGCCTGATGCCGCGGCGCTGGCCGTGGCGGTGAATGTTGGTGGCTTTGGTCTTGCGATAGGTTCGCTCGCCAACCTGATCGCCTTGCGCCTGGCGAAACAGCCGCACGGAGCACGGCTGTTTCACCAGGTGTCAGTCCCTTTTCTGCTGGTCTGCGCGCCGCTGGTCTATCTGGCGTACCGCTGGCTGGGCTGAGAGTGTGCTCAATCCTCGCGCGGCACGCTGACCTTGCCCTGCACGCCGCTATGGCTCACATCGCCACTGCCCTTGGCGCCAAGGCTGAAATCGCCACGCACATCCCTGACCTTCAGATCGCCCGAACCCAGGGTCTCGGCGCGCACATTGCCGCCGACACCGGACAGCGTCACATCGCCCGAACCAACCGCACCCACGCGCGCATCGCCCTTGATGCCGTCGGCCTTCAAGTCGCCCGAACCCAAGGCGCCCAGGTCAAGACTGCCGACATCGCGCGCCTCTACATCGCCCGAGCCCACGCTGGTGCTGAACGGGCCGCTGATCTTGCTGACATGGAGATCGCCCGAACCGACCTGACTCTCCAGACGCTGCAGCCCGGTCACCCATGCATCGCCCGAGCCCACGTTGAGCACGACGGGCATCTGTGCCGGCACAGACAGGTTTAATTCCAGGTTCCGGTAGGAGCTTCCGAACAGGCTGATCATCACATGGCTCTTGCCACCGGCGTCGATGATCAGACGGTCGCCTTCGCGTCGCTGGGTCACCACCAGATCGTCCAGCAGCTTGGGTTCCGAAGCGCAGGCACGCCCGGTCAGCTCGCCACTCTTGGCGCTTTCGCTGCCGGTGAGATGCAGATCGTGGCTGTGCAAGTCGATCTGCACCGAATGGACGCCGGTGAGATCCAGCGAGAGATTGCGCGGCGCCTCGTATCTGCAGTCGTTAGCTTGAACGGCCAGCGGTGCGACGAAAAGGGCAGCAAGAAGAAGTCGGCGCATGTAGAACTCCTCGGTAGGCGGACCATCATGGGATGTGCCGTGCGGCCAAAAGGTTGAAGCCTCATGACCATGACTTCCGTCATGGTCAACCAGTTTCCACCAAGCCACGTTTGTCATCACAACCCATCGTCGAGACTGGACACCATGCAGCGCAAGACTCTGCTCGCTTCCGCCCTGGCCATGCTCATCGCCGGCTCGACATCCCTGGTCGTGGCCCAGGACGTCGCTCCGGGCGTGCCTCCGCCGTCCGCGCAGAAGACTCGTCCAGCGGCCCCGTCCATGGGCGACGACGGTCCTCGCGGCCCCAGGAGTGGCTCCGACTTTGGAGGTCCTGGCGCGCCGGTGATCGCCGACCTGCACGCACTGGAACGCCTCTACATGATGACGGGCCGCGCCAAGGAACTGCCTGCGCTCTACAACGAGGTGCTCGCCAAGTCGCAGGATCCGGCCGTGCGCACCTACGTCTATCACCACCTGGCCCGCGCCCAGATGGCGCCGAGCAACCCGGAGCAGGCCATCGCCACGCTGCGCAAGAGCCTCGACGAAAACCTCGCCAACGAGGCCAAGCGACGTGCCGAATTCGAGAAGATGCGCGGCGACTGGCAGGAACATCACGGCACGACGAAGCCGGGCGCTGCGCCCGCGACACAGCCATAACTACAATAAGAACTTGACGCAGCCGTTGTCGGCCGCGTCCCATCCTGAGGCACGGGAACCCCAGAACCCGTGCCTCCTTTTTCTCTCTGCGGCGAGCAGGTGCTTCGAGCCAGTTGCGCTTACCCTGCAACCTCGTCTCGCTTGGCCTGCCGCCAAAGCGCTTCCTGTTCGGCCAGATCGCGCTGCGCCAAAGGCTGGCCCTGCGCGTGCGACAACTGCTCCATGCTGCGGAAGCGCCGCTCGAATTTCGCATTGGCATGACGCATGGCTTGGGAAAAATCCACGCCGGCATGCCGCGCCAGATTCACCATCACGAACAACACGTCGCCGATCTCATCCTGCAGGCGCTGGGCATCGCGTCCGTCGGCGAACTCGGCGCGCACTTCATCCACCTCTTCGAGCAGCTTGTCGATGACCGGCTGCTCGTCCGGCCAATCGAAGCCGACGCGCGCTGCGCGCTCCTGCAGCTTCAGTGCACGCTTCCATTCCGGCAGCCCGCGGGAAACACCCGCGAGGGCGCTGTCGTCATGCTGCTCGCCCTTGGCCGCCCGTTCGGCCGCCTTGATCGCGTCCCAGGCCTGGGTCTGCGCCTCGACGTTCGCGTAAGTCTCATCGCCGAACACATGCGGGTGACGGCGCACCATCTTGTCGCTGATAGCATGCGCGACATCCGCGAAATCGAACAGTCCGGCCTCTTTGGCCATCTGGGCGTGAAAGACGACCTGCAGCAGCAGATCGCCCAGCTCATCGCGCAAATCGTGCCAGTCCTGGCGATCGATCGCGTCGGCCACCTCGTAGGCCTCTTCGATCGTGTACGGCGCGATGGTGGCAAAGCTCTGCTGCACGTCCCACGGACAACCATGCTGTGGATCGCGCAGACGCGTCATGATCGCGAGCAGATCGTCGAGACTGTGGCGCGGATTCCCGCTCATGAGGCTTCCATGTCGGCGGCCAGCAGGCGCGCCTTCCAGTCGACGGAAGCGTCACCGACGGCAATGAACTCAGGATTGAGCAGCGAATCGCGGCCGTTGTAGCGAAGGGGCTCGCCGGTGAGATCGAGCACCGCGCCGCCCGCTTCCTCAAGCACGGCCTGCGCGGCGGCGGTATCCCATTCGCTGGTCGCACCGCGACGCAGATAGACGTCCGCCGCGCCACGCGCCAGCAGGCAGAACTTCAACGACGATCCGAGCGGCATGGAGCTGTAGTCATCGCCAATCAGCTGCGGCAGTAAGGCGGCGCCGGCACCCCCATGGGAGCGACTGCCCGCCACCGTCGGCGGCTGCGCCATGGCGCGCGTAGCGATGCGCCGCCAGGCCGCATGGGCGTCTTGCTGCATCCAGGCCCCCTGCCCGCGTGCAGCGGCATACAGTTCGCCGGTCACGGGCGCCAGCACCACCCCGAGTACCGGTTGATGATCTTCGATCAGGGCGATGTTGACGGTGAACTCACCGTTGCGCTTGATGAACTCGCGCGTGCCGTCGAGCGGGTCGACCAGCCAGTAGCGACGCCACTCGCGTCGCTGCAGCCAGGGCAGCGTGCGCGCTTCCTCGGATATCACCGGAAGCACGGTGTCGAGCTGTGCCAATCCCGCGACTATCACCTGCTGCGCGGCGAGGTCCGCCGCCGTTACTGGCGAATGATCGTCCTTGCGCTGCACTTCGAAGTCATCGCGGTAGACCAGC
>DASXND010000419.1:0-12472 GCA_036495265.1 Dyella sp. | reverse complement strand
ATAGCTCCAATGCCGCTGCCGGATTGTTCTTGGATACGCCCGGGCGGCCACCAAGCCACTTTCAGGAAGACGCCCGTGTCTGCGAACTCCGCGATCAGTCGAGTTGTTCATACTCCTACGGCCCTGGTGCTATGCGCGCTTGCAGTAACTGTGTTGCTGTCGGGGTGTCAGCGCGCCGGGGAAGAGCAGGCCGCTGAAGTCAGGCCGGTGAGAGTCATCACGATCGAACGGCAGATGGTCGGCGACAGCATCTCCTTGACCGGACGCTTGCAGGCGCAGGCCGAAGTCAACGAATCGTTCCGCATCGACGGCCGGCTGATCGAGCGCAACGTCGACGTCGGCGATCGGGTCAGGCCCGGCCAGGTGCTGGCACGACTGGACCAGATGAATGAGCAGAGCAACCTGCAGTCCGCCAGGGCCCAACTGGCCGCGGCTCAGGCGCAAGGTCTGGAGGCGCGCACCAGTTATACCCGCATGCGCGATCTGCTGGCCGAGCATGCCGTGTCCCGCGCCTCGTTCGAGCAAGCCGAGGCGATGCAGAAGATTACCCAGTCGCAGATCGATTCGGCGCAATCGCTGGTGGAGATCGCCGGGAACCGGCTGAGCTATACCAACCTGATCTCCGATGCCGCCGGCATCGTCACCGCGCGCGGCCCGGAGGCCGGCGAAGTGGTGGCTGCAGGGCGCATGATCGTCCAGGTGGCGCGCGAGGGCGCGGTCGACGCGGTGTTCGATGTGCCGGCAGCGGTCAAGGATGTCGCTCCCGCCAATCCTGACATCCTCGTTTCGCTCGGTGGCGATCCGAAGGTTACAGCCGTCGGCAAGGTGCGGGAGGTGTCGCCCCGCGCCGACCCGGTCACCGGCACGTTCACGGTGCGCGTGCGCCTGATCAATCCGCCGGCGGCGATGCGCCTGGGTAGCACGGTCACGGGGCGGATGAAACTCGACACCGTCCCCGCCCTCGATATTCCGGCCAGCGCCCTGATGCGGCCTGGCGGCAAGCCGGCCGTGTGGATTGTCGATACCAAGACGGGAACGGTGTCCGAGCGCAACGTCGAGCTTCGGGCCTATGACGCCGAGCGCGTCCAGGTTTCGCAAGGGCTGGCCCCTGGGGATGTCATCGTCACCGCCGGTGTGCAGGCGTTGCGGCCAGGACAGAAGGTCCGCTGGACCGAGGCGACAAAATGATCGGCCCGAACCTGTCGGAGTGGGCGCTCGCCAAGCGTTCGCTGGTGGTGTTCCTGATGATCATCTCGGTGATCGCGGGCACCATGGCCTTCCTGAAGCTGGGGCGCGCCGAGGACCCGGTGTTCACTTTCCGCACCATGGTCGTGGTGGCGGCCTGGCCCGGCGCGACGGTCGACGAGACGACCTCGCAGGTCACTGAGCGACTCGAGCGCACGCTGCAGGAAACCAGCCATCTCGACCGCGTGCGCAGCTACACGACGGCCGGGCAGACCACGATCTTCGTCGATCTGAAGCAATCCACGCCACCGGCCGCGGTCCCGGACATCTGGTACCAGGTGCGCAAGAACATTGGGGATATGCGGCAAACGCTGCCGGCCGGCGTGGTCGGGCCGTTCTTCAATGACGATTTCGGCGACACCTTCGGCATTATTTACGCGTTTACCGCGGACGGTTATAGCTTCCGCGAATTGCGCGACCGGGTCGAAGGGATCCGCTCGCGCCTGTTGCTGGTGCCGGACGTCTCGAAGATCGAGGTACTGGGCGCGCAGGACGAGCAGATCTTTATCGAGTTCTCGACCGAACGGCTGGCAGGGCTGCGCCTGGACTACCCGACGATCATCGCAGCCTTGCAGGCGCAGAACGTGATCCGGCCGGCTGGCGTACTCCACACCAACCAGGAACGGGTGTTCATGCGGGTCAGTGGCTCCTTCGATTCGGAGCAGGATATTGCCAACGTCAACCTCGTGCTCAGCGGACGCATCATCCGCCTGGGTGATATTGCGACCGTGCGACGTGGCTACACCGATCCGCCGCAGCCGATGTTCAGAGTCAATGGCAAGCCGGCGATCGGACTGGCCATCGCGATGCGCGACGCTGGCGACATCCTCGCGCTCGGACACAATATCAAGGCGGTCATGGCCGACGTCACGGCCAACCTCCCGCACGGCATCGAGCCGACCCTGGTGGCCGACCAGGCGGTGACGGTCGATGTGGCCATCAACGATTTCATGGCCTCGCTGTGGCAGGCCATCATCATCATCCTGGTGTGCAGCTTCGTGAGCCTGGGCGTGCGTCCGGGCATGGTGGTGGCGCTGTCGATCCCGCTGACCTTGGCGATCGTGTTCGCCATCATGGACATCGTGCATATCGACTTGCACCGGGTGTCGCTCGGCGCCTTGATCATTGCGCTGACCCTGCTGGTCGACGATGCGATGACCACGGTCGACGCCATGATCAACCGGCTCGCCGCCGGCGACAGCAAGGATCAGGCAGCCACTTTTGCTTACCGGACGCTCGCGGCGCCCATGCTGATCGGCACCCTGGTGACGATTTCCAGCTTCGTGCCGATCGGCTTCGCCCGGAGCTCGGCGGGCGAGTACACGTTCTCGATCTTCGCGGTGGTGGCGATCGCCCTGATCGTGTCCTGGATCGGCGCCGTGATCTTCGCGCCCTTGGTCGGCAAGGCGATCCTGAAGGCGCCCAAGGCGGATGCCCAGGCCAAGCCGAGCAAGTTGACGAATGCCTATGGTGGCTTCCTGAAGGGCGCGATCCGCGCGAGGTGGCTGACCATCGGGCTCACGCTCGCGGCGTTCGTGGTCTCGATGTTCCTGGTCCGCTTCGTCCCGCAGCAGTTCTTCCCGGCCTCGGATCGACCCGAGCTCACCGTCGACCTGACCCTGCGCCAAAACGCTTCGATCTATGCGACCGAGGCCGAGGCCGAGCGTTTCGAAGCGCTGCTGAAGGATGATCCCGACGTCGATCACTTCAGCACCTACGTCGGCCGTGGTGCGGTGCGCTTCATTCTCACGCTCAACGTCCAGCTGGCCAATCCGTTCTTCGCCCAGGTGGTTGTCGTGGCTAAGAACCTGGAGGCGCGCGATCGGCTGCAGCTGAAGCTGGAGAAGGCGCTGGCCGAGCAGTTCCCCGATATTGTCGCGCGCATCTCTCCGCTCGAACTGGGCCCACCGGTGGGATGGCCTTTGCAGTATCGCGTCTCGGGTCCGGACAAGGACGAGGTGCGCAAGATTGCGCTCGACTTCGCCGGCATCCTGGGCTCGGATCCGCGCTCTCGTCACGTGAACTTCGACTGGATGGAACCCGCTCGCCAGATCCAGATCCGCATCAACCAGGATGAGGCACGTCAGCTCGGCATCAGCAGTGCGGCGCTGGCCAGCATCATGAATGCCACCGTCACCGGCACGACGATCACCCAGGTGCGCGACGACATCTATCTGGTCAATGTCGTCGCCCGTGCCAGCGAAGAGCAACGCTTGTCGATCCGCACCCTGAGCACGCTGCAGGTGCCCACGCCAAGCGGCAGGATGGTCCCGCTCAGCCAGTTCGCCACCTTTGCGGAAGAGCAGGAGACACCACTGATCTGGCGGCGTAATCGCGTGCCGACACTTACCGTGCGCGCGGATGTGCAGCATGGCGTGTTGCCCGATGACGTGGTCGAAGCGCTGGCGCCGAAGATCAACGAGTTCAACACCAAGCTGCCGAAGGACTACAAAGTCGAGACCGGTGGCTTGTACGAGGAGAGTGCGGAATCGAGCGCCTCGGTGTTCGCCGTGGTGCCGTTGATGATCCTGTTGATGCTTATCGTCATGATGGTGCTGCTGGTCAGCTTCAGGCGGCTGGCGATGGTGGTCAGCGTGATGCCGCTGGGCATGATTGGCGTGGTGCTGGCGTTGCTGATCTTCAACCGGCCGCTCGGCTTCGTGGCGATCCTGGGCATCCTGGCCCTGATCGGCATGATTGCCAAGAACGGCGTGATCTTGATCGTGCAGATCGAAACCTACCGCAACGAAGGCATGGGCGTGCTGGACGCGGTGGTGGCGTCGGGCACGTCGCGCATGCGGCCGATGATGCTGACCTCGATCTCGACCGTGTTCGGCCTGATTCCGATCGCGCCGACGGTGTTCTGGGGTTCGATGGCGATTGCCATCATGGGCGGCCTGCTGGTGGCCACGGTGCTGACCCTGATCTTCCTGCCCGCCTTGTACATGGTGGTATTCGGCAAGGAGGAGCGGACACCTGCGCTATCGGGCACAGCGAACGACTCCTCGACGTGAGGGATGCGGGGGACGCCATGAGCCTCATGCGTACATTTGCAGCAATCACGGGGCTAGGCGGCGGAGCGCGCTCCGAACCAGCGCAAGGCGCCGTACTCGATCTCTACGTGGTGGAGCTGGCACATCTGTTCGACGCCATGGATCTGGCGCCGTTGCGCGAACGCGACCTCGACCCAAAAACCGATGCTTTCATTGTCGAATGGGCCCAGGAGCTACCGACGGAACAGTCATTGCACCTGGTCATCCATCTCGGCCATCCGTCCGCCATGGGGCAAGACGCGGACTTGGTGGCAGAGGCCGTGCACGCTTATTACGGTCAACGTGCGCATGTCACCCGGCGAGGATTGAAGAAGCTGTTCCGCGTGGGGCGCATCAGTCTGCTGATCGGTGTTCTGTTCGTCGGCACGGCCACCGTCATCGGCGAAGCACTCATCGCCCTGATGAGCAGGGAGCGCTCTGCCACGCTGATCCAGGACAGCCTGGTGATTGGCGCCTGGGTAGCGCTATGGCGACCGATGGAGATCTTCCTCTATGACTGGTGGCCGATTCGTGCCGAGGCGCGCCTGTTTGAGCGCCTGAGCAAGCTGGATGTCCGCGTGGTGGCCATGGCGAGGGAAGGCGGGGCGGCCCCATGAGGCCCGCTGCGGACCAGCGCAAACGGGTACCGTCGCCGTCGGTCGCCTTCACCGTGCTCGAGCGCGGCCTATTGTTCTTCCTGGTCTGGCTGGTGTTGATGCCTAGTGCGAAGGTGGCCGACCTGGCGGTTGGGCTGCTCGCAACGGCACTGGCGACCTGGACCAGCCTGCGCCTGCTGCCACCGGCGTCAGGTCATCTGCGGCTTGGCGCCTTGCTGGCCTTCGTACCGCATTTCATGTGGCAGTCGGTGCTTGCGGGTGTGGACGTCGCCCGTCGGGCCTTCGACCCGCGCATGCCATTGCGACCGGGATTCGTGGTTTACCGCGTGGGTTTTCCGCCAGGCCCCGCGCGCAATGAGTACACGGTGATCACCAGCCTATTGCCGGGCTCGGTGCCCGCCGGCGACGTCGAAGGAGCGATTATTTATCACGCCCTGGACACCAGCCAGCCCGTCGTCGAACAGTTGGCGGAAGAGGAAAGGCGGCTGAGCACGGCCCTGATCAGCGGTGACCACCATGACTGAATTCCTGCTTGCCATGACGTTCTTCGTGGTGGTGATGGTTGCCGTGGGACTGTTTTGCGTATTGCGCGGCGCGAGCAATGCCGACCGCATGATGGCCGTGCAATTGTTCGGCACCGGCGGTATCGCGGCCCTGCTGTTGGTGGGCGTCGCGAATGGCACGGAGGGTGTGATCGACGTGGTGCTGACGTTGGCCGTGCTGGCGGCATTCGCGGCGGTGGCCTTCGTCAAGGCCGATGAGTCGTCGGCGAAAGACGAAAACCGCACGGAGCAGGGGCCATGAAGATCGCCGCCGACATCTTCACGATCGTCGCCATCCTCACCGGCGGCTTCTTTTTTCTCGCCGGCACGGTCGGCCTGTTGCGTTTTCCGGACACGCTCACGCGACTGCACGCGCTGACCAAGGCCGATAATCTCGGGCTAGGCCTGGTGGTGCTGGGGCTGGCGCCACAGACCGGCAGTGTGCTCGCTGGGCTGAAAATGATCCTGGTCTGGCTGCTGGTCCTGCTCGCGTCCGCCACGGTCTCTCAACTCATTGCGCGGTCCGCGCGCCGTCATGGGCCGCATCCGTGAACATCGCGCTCAACCTCGCCCTGATCTTGCTGCTGCTTGCGCTCGCCTTCTGGACGGTTGTCGCCCGTGAGACGTTCGCGGCCGTGGCGGGTTTCGTTTCCTATGGCTTGCTGCTGACCCTGGCCTGGGTGGCGCTCTCGGCGGTCGACGTCGCGTTGACCGAAGCGGCCATCGGTGCGGGCCTTACCGGCGCGCTGTTGATCGGCGCGGCATCGCGCTTGCGCAAAACCGAGGCGGCCGCCCGTGCCGAACGGCCTGGCCCGGCAACGCGTGTGCTGGCGGCCATCGTCGCCACCGCGGTTGCCGCGGCCATCGCTGCCTGCGTTCTGCTGCTGCCGGATCCCGCGCCGACTTTGGCGCCGGAAGTGGCGCGCAACATCGCCTCGACCGGCGTGGGCAACCCGATCACCGCGGTGCTGATGTCATTCCGTGCCATGGATACCTTGCTCGAAGCGATCGTGCTGTTGTTTGGATTGCTCGGCATCTGGTCACTCGGGTCCGACCGCTACTGGGGCGGCCGGCCTGGACTGGCGCCCGTGGCCGAACCCAATGGCATCCTGGCCTATATGGCGCGCGTGCTGCCGCCGATCGGTATCGTGGTTGGCATCTACATTCTTTGGGTGGGCGCGGACTATCCGGGCGGCAAGTTTCAAGGCGGCACCGTGCTTGCCGCGATGTGGTTGCTGCTGATGATGTCCGGGCTGCTCGATGCGCCCGCGGTGAGCCAGCGCTGGGTACGGCTGGCGCTGATTGCGGGGCCGGCCGCTTTCATTCTCGTGGGCTTGCTCGGCGTATTCGTGGCGAACGCTTTTCTGGCCTATCCCGAAGGCCTCGCCAAGCCGCTGATCATTGTCATCGAGGTGGCGCTGCTGCCATCGCTGGCCGTCACCTTGACCCTGCTGCTGATCGGTCCGCCACAACGAGCGGGGTCGCCCCCATGAGCGCACCGACGCTGTTTGGACTGTGCGCCGCCGTGCTGGTGGGCTTTGGGCTGTACGGCCTGATGGTGCATCCGCAGCCGCTGCGCAAAGTGCTGTCCTTCAACTTGATTGGCAACGGCGTGTTCCTCGTCTGTGCGGTCATTGCACGGCGCGGCGCGAGCGCCGGTTTCGGCGGCGATCCGGTGCCGCAGGCGTTGCTGATCACGGCCATCGTGGTGGCCTTCGCGGCCTCCGCGCTCGCCGTCGCGCTGATGTTGCGCCAGTTCGACGAGACCGGATCGAGCTCGCTCTCGCCCGAGGTGGCTCCCGCGCCGGCGAAGTCTCCTGCCAAGGGCGAGGCCTGAGTGTCGCCCACAGCGCCAGCGAACCTGACGACGCCGGGCGGCCTGCTGCTGGTGCTGGCGGTGCTGCTGCCTTTCGTCGGCGTGCTGCTCGGCTTGCTGTTCGGCGGCCGGCATGCACAACGGGTGGCCTGGCTGACGATACTGGTTGGCATCGGCATCGTGTTTGCGATGGTGCAGGCCTTGCTGAAATCGGGTGCGTCGCTGGTCTATCTGTTGGGTGGTTGGACGCCACCCTTAGGTGTTGCCTTGCGCGCGGATGGCCTCTCGGTGTGCATGATGCTGGTGGTCGCCATCGTCGTGGGCGTCGTGGGCGTCTACGCGAATGGTGATTTCGGCACGCCAGATGGTCAGCGCGAAGCGCGCGGCCCGCTCGCGTTCTGGCTGTTATTGCTCGCGGTATGGGGCTCGCTCAACCTGATTTTCGTAAGCGGCGACATATTCACCCTGTACGTCGCACTCGAACTGCTGACCTTTGCCGGCGTGCCGCTGGTCGCTCTCGATGGCCGCGCCGAAACCTTGCAGGCGGCACTGCGCTATTTGCTTTACGCCTTGCTCGGCTCGATGTTCTACCTGTTGGGTTGTTTCTTGCTCTACGGCGCGTACGGCACGCTCGACATGGCCTTGCTGGCCGCACGGATCGGGCCGCATCCCATCGCATGGATAGCGGCGGCGTTGATGACCGCTGGCCTGCTGGCCAAGACCGCCCTGTTCCCGCTGCATCTGTGGCTGCCGCCCGCGCATGCGGGCGCGCCGGCGGCGGCCAGCGCGCTGCTTTCCGCGCTGGTGATCAAGGGCGCCTGGTTCCTGGTGGTGCGGCTGTGGGTCGACGTGTTCCCAGGCATCGTGAGCCTGCCTGCGGCGCAGCTGCTTGCAGCGCTTGGCGCCTCGGCGATCATCGTCGGCAATGTGGTGGCGCTGCGGCAAGCGCGGCTAAAGCTACTTATTGCCTATTCGACGGTAGCCCAGATCGGCTACCTGTTCCTGATGTTTCCGCTGGTGG
The DNA here is from genome assembly GCA_036495265.1 of Dyella sp. Taxonomy (GTDB): domain Bacteria; phylum Pseudomonadota; class Gammaproteobacteria; order Xanthomonadales; family Rhodanobacteraceae; genus Dyella. Next base: position 4,199 of record DASXND010000419.1, on the reverse strand, counting down.
CGGCGCTCAATGCAGCGCGGCTCGACAGTGCATCGGCGGTCACGGGCGGCTTGCTGCAGGCCATCTCGCACGCGACCGCGAAGGCGGCCATGTTCATGGCGGCGGGGCTGATCTACAGCACGCTTGGTCACGACCGCGTGGCCGACCTGCGTGGCGCCGGACGAGCCTTGCCGATGACCATGACCGCGTTCGCGCTGGCGGGCGCATCGCTGATTGGCTTGCCGCCCTCGGGTGGCTTCCTGGCCAAGTGGTTGCTGCTGTCGGCCGCCATCGCCACGGCGCAATGGTGGTGGGTGTTGGTGATGCTGGTAGGTGGTCTGCTCACCAGTGCCTATGTTTTCATGGTGGTGGTTCGCGCCATGGCGCCCGCTGCGCCTGGCTGGTCGCCGAAGAAGCAGGTGCCGGGTTATCAGCAGGCGGCCGTGTTGGGGTTGGCGTTGTGTTCCTTCTTGCTGGGGCTGGCGGCGTTGTTGCCTGTCGATATCGCGCAGATTGGCCGCACGGTCGTGCCGCTGGTGGGTTCGCCATGAACACCACCCAGGTCCTTCTCGCCGCCGGCATGGGCCTGCCGCTGTTACTGCTCTTGGCCTGTGTACGGCCAGGCCTGCGCCGCCGCATGCCGGCCTGGTTCGTGCTTGCTCCGCTGCCGGCCCTTGCCGCTGCCGTGTACGCCGACCATGCATCCATGCTGGTGCTCGGTAATGGGCGCTTCGCCCTGCGTTTTGCGCTCGACCTGCCGGGCGCGATGCTGCTCGGTTGCGCCGCCGTGCTGTGGTCGCTCGCGGGCATGTTTGCCCAACGCTATCTGCGTGGGCGAACGGACGGCGATGGTCTGGTGGTGTGCTGGCTGATGAGTTTGACCGGTTGCATTGGGGTCTTCCTGGCCGCCGATATGATCGGCTTCTATTTCCTGCTCGCCGTGCTCAGCGTGGGCGCCAGCGGATTGGTGCTGCAGGGCGAAGGTCCGCAAGCGGTCCGCGCCAGTGCGATCTATCTCGGACTCGCCTTGCTGGCCGAGGCGTTTCTGCTGGCGGGACTGATCCTGCTGGCGCAGGTCACGCCGGACGGCAGCCTGTTGATCCGCGATGCGGCAGCGGCCTTGCCGCACTCGCCGTGGCGTGACGCAACCTTGCTGTTGCTGCTGATCGGCCTGGGCATGAAGGCCGGCCTGGTACCGCTGCATTTCTGGATGCCGCTGGCTTACGGCGAAGCGCCGATACCTGCAGCGGCGGTGATGAGTGGCGCCGTGGTCAAGGCCAGCATCCTTGCCTTGATCCGCTTCCTGCCATGGGGCGTGGCCCTGCCCGAGGTCGGGCACGCGTTGGCGGTGATCGGCCTGTTCGGCGCTATCTACGGCGTGATCATCGGCCTGACCCAGTCGCACCCAAAAGTCATCCTGGCCTATTCGAGCGTCAGCCAGATGGGCTTCCTGGTGGCGGTGATCGGCATGGGGCTGGCAGCGGGCGATACCGGCACGGCATTGGCGGCGGCCTTCTATGCCGCGCATCACTTGCTGGTGAAGGGCGCGCTCTTCCTGGCCGTTGGCGTCGTGATGCTGACCGGCCAGCGACATCGTTGGCCGATGCTGGTGCCCGCGGCCGTCATCGCCCTGGGACTGGGCGGTCTGCCGCTGACCGGCGGTGCGCTCACCAAATACGCGGCCAAGGACTTGCTGGGCAATGACCTTGCCGGCTCGGTGGCGGTGGTGTCGTCGGTGGCCACGACGATGCTGATGATCCATTTCCTGCGCCGCCTCAGCAGCATGACGGCCGCCGAACCCGATGCTCGCGCTCCCGCAGCGATGACGGGATCGTGGCTGGCCATGGCGCTGGCCTCGCTGGTCATTCCATGGGCGCTTTATCTGGCGATTCCCATCGACACGCTGCCGAAAGCCGTTGCGCCAGCTGCCCTGTGGGCCGCGCTATGGCCGGTGCTGGTCGGTGCGCTGCTGGCGTTCGGACTGGATCGGCTTGGGACGCGGATACCCAGGGTGCCCGCGGGCGATGTGGGCGAGGTCTTGTATCCACTGGAAGACGCCAGCGTGGCGACAGGGGGTCTGCTCGAGCGCGTGGATGCGTTCGCGCGCCGCTGGGTCGTGTCATGTATTGCCTTGTTGCTGGTGTCGCTGTTGTTCGGCTGGACGCTGATGGTGGTGGGTTGATGCGTTCGCGCGAATTCATCACACGCCAGCGCGCACATTAGACGCGGTAAAGCCTGTACGGATCCGTTTGTTTGAACGGGGATTACGCCATGAGAAAGTTGACCTTAGTGATGCTCGCCGCCGCCTCGGTTGCCGTTACCGGCTGCATCATGGTGGGGCCGAATTACCAGCGACCTGCGGTGCAGACGCCGGAGAAATGGCGCATCGACCTGCCCAAGGCCGAGGAAGTCGTCAACACGAAATGGTGGGAGCAGTTTGGCGATCCGGTGCTGAACCAGCTCATCGAAACGGCGCTGCGCGACAACCTGGATGTGCGCGTCGCGGCCGCGCGGGTGGATCAATTCATCGGCTTGCTGCGCTCATCGCGGGCGCAGGCCTTGCCGCAGGTCGGTTACGGTGCCGATGTCAGTCGCAGCCGGGCCAGCCAGGTCGGGCAGCCGCCACTCCCATCCGGCGTCAATCCGGAGTTCAATCTTTATCAGGGAACCCTGTCCGCTGCCTGGCAAATCGATTTGTTCGGGCGCGTAAGACGCCTCAACGAGGCGGCGCAGGCGCAGGTGTATGCCAGCGAACAGGCCCAGCGAGGCGTCGTGCTGTCGCTGGTGGCGGGCGTGGCCAATAGCTATATCACCCTGCGTGGACTGGATCGCCAGCGTGAAATCGCGGTGGCGACGGCGGCCAACTTTGGCGAGACCATGCGCATCTTTGAGTTGCGCTACAAGTCGGGACTGGTGTCCGAAACGGAAGTATCGCAAGTGCGCTCGCAGTTCAAACTGGCGCAAACAGCGATACCGGCCATCGAGCAGCAAATCGCCATCCTGGAAAACGGCCTCTCCATCCTGCTGGGGCACGATCCGGGCCCGATCCCACGCGGCAAGTCGATCGACGAGCTGATGCTACCGGTCATCCCGGCCGATATACCCTCGGTCGTGTTGGAACGGCGTCCGGATATCCTGCAGGCCGAGCAGAATCTGGTGGCCGCCAATGCCAATGTCGGCGCCACGCGTGCGCTTTACTACCCGAACATCTCGCTGACCGGCGTGCTCGGCTCGATAAGCACAGCCTTCGGCGACTTCCTGACCGGTCCGGCCCAGGCGTGGTCGGTGGGCGCGGGGCTGGCCGGGCCGATTTTTACCTCGGGAGCGATCCGTGGGCAGGTGCGGTCCGCCGAAGCACAGAAGCAACAGGCCGAGCTGTTCTACCAGCAAGCCATACTGAACGCGTTTGGCGATACCAACAATGCGCTGATCGGCGCGCAGAAGACGATCGAGCAGGTCGGTTTGCAGCAGCAGCGCGTGGATTCGTTGCGGGAATATGCACGGCTCTCGCGCCTCAAGTTCGAGAACGGGCTGATCGGTTATATCGACGTGCTGGTTTCCGAGAATGACCTGTTCGCCGCCGAGCTGTCGCTGGCTAGCCTGAGTGCGCAACGCTATACGCAGGTGGTGAGCGTGTACCAGGCGATGGGCGGGGGATGGGTGGATATCGCCGATTCCATGACACCCGTGCCGCTGGGTTCGGTTCAAGGGCGCAAGTAGCCGACCATGCCTGGTCAGTCGCGGGAATAGCCGGCCGATGACGCACTCATAACACTGGTTTTGCGATACAAATGGCAGGTCTACAGGGATACGAGCCATGATCGAACAGATTCAAGGATTGCCGCCGGGCACACTGGGATTTCGCGCCAGTGGGCAGGTGACGGCGGCTGATTACGAGCGGGTACTGGTGCCGGACATCGAGGCGGCGTTTGCGTTGAATCGCAAATTGCGGCTGCTTTATCACGTGGGCCCGGATTTCACCGGCTTCGATCCGGGTGCGATGTGGGACGACGTCATGCTCGGTTTTCGGCATTTCAGCGGCTGGGAGCGCGTGGCCCTGGTCACCGATGTGGGCTGGCTGCGCATAGCGGCGACGGCCATGGGCTTTGCTGTGCCGGCCGAGTTCCGGCTCTTCAGCAATGCCGAACTGGTGCTTGCCATCGACTGGATACGTGAGCCGAAGCCAGCGACGGAAGAAGAGAACAAATGAAACTGTTTGC
>DASXND010000418.1:0-2813 GCA_036495265.1 Dyella sp. | reverse complement strand
AGGACCAGAATGTCTTGGCTCATGGTTTGGGCGATCGCAGGGTGATCGGTTAGTGTACCGGTCGACCAAGCCCGTGTTGTCGGTCGGTTCACGCCCCGCCCATGGGCCGGCGACATCATGGCTTGCCTCCGATGCCGAACGCCGAGGAAGGAACAAACATGGCCTTGCGCTTCGATCGCGACCGGCTACGCAGCTTCAGCCATTTCGTATGGCATCGCTTCGTGGACGACAAGTGCTTCGAGACTGCCGGTGCGCTGTCCTATACGACGCTGGTCTCGCTGGTGCCGCTGATCGTCGCTTCGCTGGCGATGTTCGCGGCGTTTCCGGTGTTTTCGGAGGCGCGCAACACACTCATGGGCTTCGTCTTCAGCAATTTCGTGCCCGCTGCCGGCGTGAGGGTGGAGGAGTACCTCAACAGCTTTGCCGACAATGCCAGCCAATTGACCGGCATCAGCATCCTGGTGATGTTCTTCAGTGCCTTGTCGATGATGGTAAGCATCGAGGACCGGCTCAATCGCATTTGGCGAGTGCAGCGCGCGCGCGGATGGGGCTCTCGCTTGCTGCTGTATTGGGCGGCGCTCACCTTGGGTCCCGTACTCATTGTGGGTGGGCTTATCGTGTCGTCGTATGTCACCGCGCTCCCGCTACTGAATGACGCCGCTGAACAACTGGGGCTGCGCCATCGCCTGTTGTCCACGCTGCCTTTCATCGTCACTTTCGTGACCTTGGCCCTGCTGTATTTCGTGGTGCCCAATCGCCGGGTACGCTGGCAGGATGCGCTAATCGGCGCCGTGCTCGGTGCGTTGCTGTTCGAGATCGCGCGCTGGGGCTTCGCGCAATTCATCCATCATGCGCAGACCTACCAGCAGATCTATGGCGCGGCGATGGCCGCGATTCCGATTTTCCTGCTGTGGATCTACCTGTCGTGGGTCATCGTGATTCTTTGCGCCTCGATAGCCGCCTCGATCTCCGCGTTCGATTACCAGCCGCCAGCAGGGTGTCTGTCCGAAGATGCTGCCCTGCTCGGACTGTTGGTGGTATTGGGACATTTTGTGGATGCGCATCGGCACGGGCGCAAGCTTGATCCGACTAGCTTGCGCATCAGCGAGCCCTATCTGCCCAGCGGATTGATCGCCGGCTATTTCGAAGACCTGCAGCGCGCCGACGTGATCCGCCGCGAGGAAGGCGGCGGATGGCTGTTGAGTCGCAGCCTGGACAGTACCGATTTGCTGCGCATATATGCTCACGGTCATTACCGCCTGCCGCTGCGCCCGGCGCAAGAGGCACAGGCGTTACGCATACGCTTGCCGGCGGAGTTGATCGCGTTGCTCGAAACGGCGGCGCAATCACTCAATACCACGCTGGGCATGCGGCTGGATCAAGCCTATCCGCCGGCGAGACCGGCCACCAACGATTCCGAGGATCTCCGTTCATGAAATGGTTGAAGTCAGTTGCCACTTTTGGCGTCGCGCTTGCGCTTGCAGGCTCGGTGCACGCCGCCATGCCCGAGCAACCCGCGATCAAGGTCACCACGCTCGACGGCAAGTCGTTCGACCTGGCAGCGCTACGCGGCAAGTGGGTGATCGTGAATTATTGGGCGACATGGTGCGTGCCCTGCATCAAGGAAATGCCGGATATCTCCCGCTTCGTCAGCACGCATCACGACAAGGTCGCCGCCATCGGGCTGGCCTACGAAGACAGCGACAAGGCGGATATCCAGGCATTTCTGGCCAAGCACCCGGTCAGCTATCCAATTGCCCAAGTCACCATGGACAAGCCACTCAAGGATTTCGACGAGCCGCGCGGACTGCCTACGACCTGGCTGATTGGCCCCGACGGCAAGGTGGCCAAGCGCTTCTTAGGGCCGGTGACCGAAACCTCGCTCGGTCAGGCCATCGGCATCGGTAAATAGACCATGGCCGCCGCGCGCTTTCTGGTGAGCGGTCGCGTGCAGGGCGTGTTCTATCGCGCCAGCGCGCGCGAGCAGGCGTTGGCCTTGGGACTTTCCGGCTATGCCAGAAACCTGCCGGATGGTCGTGTGGAAGTGCTCGCTTTTGGTCCGGCATCTGCGATCGACACCTTCGAGCGTTGGCTCTGGCAAGGGCCAGCGGCCGCGCGCGTGGATGCGGTGGCGCGCGAAGCGTCTGCCGAACCCGAGGTGCAGGGCTTTCACACCGGCTGAATTTCGCGGCGTCGTGAGGCTGATTTCACGCGGGCGAGCGGAGACTGCGGCCTGGCTCAGGCGGAGCGTGTGTCGATTGGGGTCTGGCCCACTCGTCGTATGCAAGAAGCGTCCGCTACGGGACGCTCCCGCAGCGCATCTGCCGAGGCACCCACAGAGGAGAGATCTTCATGTCATCCCGTTTCCAGCGCATCACCCCGTTTCTTTGGTTCGACCATCAGGCGGAAGAGGCCGCGAACTTCTACGTGTCGGTGTTCGAAAATTCGCGCATCGTCACCACGACGCGCTACAACGCGGAGAGCGCGGCGGCGTCTGGGCGCCCAGAAGGCTCCCTCATGACGGCTGCCTTTGAACTGGACGGCCAGTCGTTTGTCGCGCTCGACGGTGGCCCGATATTCCGTTTCAACGAAGCGGTCTCGCTGGTGGTCAACTGCCATTCGCAGGACGAAGTCGACTACTACTGGAGCAAGCTCTCCCAGGGCGGCGACGAGAAGGCACAGCAATGCGGTTGGCTGAAGGACCGTTATGGCCTTTCCTGGCAGGTCATTCCCGTCGAGATGATCGAGATGTTCAGCCACTCCGATCCCGCGAAAGTCAGCAAGATGACGGACGCGATGATGAAGATGAAGAA
>DASXND010000417.1:0-3085 GCA_036495265.1 Dyella sp. | reverse complement strand
CGCCGCAAGCAAGGCCGCGGACAGTTCAGCGCGACGGAAGATCTGCGGCGTAAAGGCACGCCAGCGCTGGTCGCGTGGCTCGGTAGCCTGGCTGCGTCCGTCGGCGTTCGCGCGTTTGAGCGTATCGCGCAAGGGCGCGCCGAGCAGTCCGCCACCGGCCGGCACGGCCAGCTCGATCAAGCGGCTGATGTCCTCACGGCGCACGCAAGGCCGCGCTGCATCATGCACCAGCACGAAGTCGTCATCAGCCACCCCGGCAAGTAGCGCGCGCAGGCCGGCAAGCACCGAATCGCAACGCTCGGCCCCACCGATGGTAGTCAGCACCGGCTTGCCGTTGAGCTGGTCAACCGTGGGCCAATGCTCGTCTTTGGCACCAAGCACGATCATCAGTCCCGCGATCAAGGGATGCGCCGACAAGCGCTCCAGCGTGTGCACGATCAGCGGCTTGCCAGCCAACGGGAGATATTGCTTGGGAATATCGCCGCCGACGCGGGCGCCTCGCCCTGCCGCAGGCACTACACACCAGAAGAGTCGGCTCATGGCTTTTGTGTAGCCAGCGTTGAACCCGTGTGCCAGCCAGAGAGTGGCGCGTGGCGCAGCGCCTGACTGGCCGTCAGGTCAAGCCGCGCGTCAGTTTCTGGCTGGCACACGGGTCCAACCCTTCGGGCCGGGTGTGTTTGCCCACAAGCCTGCGTCATCACTCGGTCGTGTATCGACATACACTCCCTCCCTCTTCCTTGTCCTGTGCGCAAACAGACCCGGCGCTGGCCACACAAAAGCCATGAGCCGACTCTGCGGGCGCCATGCTCAATGCCCGCCAGTGGATGCGGCTGAAGCGGGTGCCGCATTGGCACCCGGCTTCTCGACGACCTGATAGAAGGTCTCGCCCGGCTTGATAAGGCCCAGTTCGGCGCGCGCGCGCGCCTCCACGGCCTGTTCACCGGTCTTCAGGTCGTTCACGTCAGCTCCCAGCGCCTGATTGCGCTGGGTCAACTTGTCGTTGTCTTCGCCCTGCTTCTTCACCGCGGCGCGCAGGGTTTCCACCTCATGCACGCCGCCGTTGCTGCCGCTCCACAGTTTCATCTGCAGAGCGATCAACACCAGTAGAAGTATCAAGGCGACCCAGCGCAGCATGTCAGCCCGGCAGGTTGGTCAGGTTGGGGAAGGCTTGGCGACCGGCATAACGCGCGTCGGCACCCAGTGCTTCTTCGATACGCAGCAACTGGTTGTACTTGGCCACACGGTCGGTGCGGCTCAGCGAACCCGTCTTGATCTGGGTGGCGGTCGTCGCCACGGCGATATCGGCAATGGTGGTGTCTTCCGTCTCGCCCGAGCGATGCGACACGATCGCGGCGTACTTGGCCGCGTCAGCCATGGCAATGGCTTCCAGCGTCTCGGTCAGCGTGCCGATCTGATTGACCTTGATCAGGATGGCGTTGGCGATGTGCTTGTCGATGCCTTCCTTGAAGATCGTCGGGTTGGTCACGAACAGATCGTCGCCCACCAGCTGCACCTTGTTGCCGATCGCTTCGGTCAGCAGCTTCCAGCCGTCCCAGTCGCCTTCGGCCATGCCGTCTTCGATGGTCACGATGGGGTACTGCCTGGACCAGCTGGCCAGCAGGTCGACGAACTGCGGCGGCGTGTAGATCTTGCCCTCGCCTTCCAGGTCGTACTTGCCGTCCTTGAAGAATTCCGAGCTGGCCACGTCCAGGCCGAGCAGGATGTCGCTGCCGACCTTGTAGCCGGTCTTGTTGATCGCCTCGAGGATGGTATCCAGCGCTTCGACGTTCGAGCGCAGGTTCGGCGCGAAGCCGCCTTCATCGCCCACGGCGGTGTTCAGGCCCTTGCCCTTCAGCACGCCCTTCAGCGCGTGGAAGATTTCCGTACCGGCGCGCAACGCCTCGGCGAAGCTGGTAGCGCCCACCGGCAGGACCATGAATTCCTGCACGTCGACGTTGTTATCGGCGTGAGCACCGCCGTTGATGATGTTCATCATCGGCAGCGGCAACGCGCCCGGCTTGCCGGTGGTGCCATTGATGCTGGCCAGGTACTGCCACAACGGCTGACGGTTCTGCGCAGCGACGGCATGCGCGGCGGCCATGGATACGCCGAGGATGGCGTTGGCGCCCAGCTTGCCCTTGTTCGGCGTACCGTCCAGATTGATCAGCTTGGCGTCCAGGCCACCCTGGTTCGCCGCATCGAAGCCCTTCAGCGCGCTGGCGATGGCACCGTTGACGTTGCCCACCGCGTTCTTCACGCCCTTGCCCAGGTAACGCGACTTGTCGCCATCGCGCAGCTCAACCGCCTCGCGCGAACCGGTGGAGGCGCCGCTCGGCACGGCCGCGCGGCCAAAGCCCCCGCCGGCGAGGGTCACTTCTGCTTCAAGCGTGGGATTACCGCGGGAATCGAGAATTTCACGGGCGTGGATGCGGGTGATTTCGGTGCTCATGGGGTCCGTAGCTGGTTGAGGTGACTGAAGCGGGGGAGAACATCCTGCCTGATATGAGGGGGATTCGCTTCATTCGCCTCCCCCACGGAGCTCAGAGCGTATGTTCGAGGAAACCGTGGCGCTTGGTGACTTGGTCCAGTTCGAGCAAGGTCTCCAGCAGCGCTTCCATCTTATCGAGCGGCCAGGCATTGGGCCCGTCGCTCAGTGCCTTGGCTGGATCGGGATGCGTCTCGGCAAACAGCCCGGCCACACCCACCGCCACGGCGGCACGCGCCAATACCGGCACGAACTCGCGCTGACCACCCGAACTGGCGCCCTGCCCACCCGGCAACTGCACCGAATGGGTGGCATCGAATACCACCGGGCAGCCGGTATCGCGCATCACGCTGAGCGAACGCATGTCCGATACCAGGTTGTTGTAGCCGAAGCTGGCGCCGCGCTCGCAGACCATGATGTCGTCATTGCCCACGGCCTTGGCCTTCGCCACCACGTGCTTCATGTCCCACGGCGCCAGGAACTGGCCCTTCTTGATGTTCACCGGCTTGCCGGCGCGGGCCACGTGCTGGATGAAATCGGTCTGGCGGCACAGGAAGGCCGGCGTTTGCAGCACGTCGACCACGGCAGCCACTTCGTTCA
>DASXND010000416.1:0-11368 GCA_036495265.1 Dyella sp. | reverse complement strand
TCGACCCGACCCAGCTCGACTGGGCCAAAGGCGATGGCCTGCTTCCCGTTATCGTCCAGCACTGGCTGAGCGGCGAAGTGCTGATGTTGGGCTATATGAATGCGCAGGCGTTGACGACAACGCAGGCGACGGGAAGGGTCACGTTCTTCAGTCGCAGCAAGCAGCGCCTGTGGACCAAGGGAGAGACATCCGGCCATGTGCTGGCACTGAAGTCCGTGCGCATCGATTGCGATGCCGATACCGTGCTGGTGCTCGCCCAGCCGCATGGACCGACATGCCACAAAGGCACCCGCAGTTGCTTTGGCGACGACGTGACGCCGCCGCTGGGTTTCCTGGCGGAGCTCGACGCACTGGTGGCGCGCCGACATGCCGAGCGCCCATCGGGCAGCTATACGACCCAGTTGTTTGAAGGCGGCATTCGCCGCATGGCGCAAAAGGTCGGTGAAGAAGGCGTGGAGACCGCACTTGCGGCGGTCGCGCAGGACGACGCCGCCTTGCTTGGCGAGTCGGCTGATCTGATCTTTCACCTGATCGTGACGCTACGTGCCCGTGGGCTTGGGCTGGGCGATGTGGTCGCATTGCTGGCCGACCGCCACATGGAACGGGCGGGCAGCTAGCTCGCTCGCATGGCCTTCACGGCTCCCGCCTCGAACAGGCCTCATAACCTCCAGGGCATGTCGGTCTTGCGCGGGACGACGAATGGCTAGCGCCGCCTTAACGGGGACTGTGATTGATTCTGCATCAGGCATATCCACGCGTCGGGGTAGCGTCATGCGAGTCGCATCTGCCAGTTTTGTACTGGTACGCGCGAACCAGGTTCGCGGGCGTCAGGTCATGGGTGCCTTTCAAGGGTTTGGGTCCGTCTTCTGTTTTTACCGTGTGAATCCCTAAGCAGTCGTGCATGGCGTGGATTAGGCGAGCTGCCTTGGCAGACCGCACGATGCCGCGTCCGCGACACGAGGAACATTTTATGGCGGATATCGCTGTGATTGGTGGTGGTGCCGCGGGAGCGGCAGCTTTCGGCGAGCTGTTGGCGCAAAGCCATGGTCGCACGGTGCATTGGATCGTCGGCCCGGAGGCGCCAGGGCGTGGCGTGGCTTATGCCACCCGCGACGACAGGCATCTGCTCAACGTGCGCGCGTCGAGCATGGGCGTCTTCCTGGAGCAGGGCGAAGAATTCATCCAGCACGCCTCGCGGCAGCTGGGACAGGTGAGGGGAACGGATTTCCTGCCACGCCGGTTGTTCGGAGATTTCATCCAGGCCCAGGTAGGCGCGCGTATCGATGCCGCCCGCAAGGCCGGACGGAGTTTTCGGATTCATCCAGAGAGCGCACACGAACTCTTGCGCCGCCCCGAAGGCGGCTATGCCGTGCGTATCGATACGGATCGGTGGGTCGATGTCGGCGATGTCGTTCTTGCGGTCGGTGCGCTCGCCCAACGTCCGCTGCGTACGGTGACGCCGACGGCCTTGTCCAGCGGCGCCTATGAGCTCGATCCCTGGCGACTGGACCACCATGCGAAGGCGCCGCGTCGTGTACTGGTCATCGGTACGGGACTGACGGCGGTGGACACCTTGCTGTCCGCGTCGATGCAATGGCCGAACGCCGAACTGGTTGCGGTATCGCGACATGGACTGTGGCCATTCACGCATTCGCCCTTGCCGTTGGCGCCTTATCCGGCGCAGGAAGAACTCAACCGGGCCCTGCTGGCGTGCGCCGGCGTGGCGCCCATGCTGCGGCTCGTGCGCAAGGCCATGGAGGATGTGCCAGAGGCCGATTGGCGTAGCGTCATCGACGGCATGCGCCCTATCAATGCGGTGCTGTGGCAGCAGCTGAGCAACGATCAGAGGCGGCAGTTCCTGCGTCACGCGCGATGGATTTGGGAGGCCTCCCGGCATCGCATGGCGCCGGCGTCTGGCCAGGTCATCCATCAAATGCAGGAAGAAGGACGCCTGCAGGTCCATGCTGCCCGCGTGCTTGAAGTGGATGGTGCCGCGCCGCTGCAGGTCACCTTGCGCGAGCGTGCGACGCAATTGGTCAGCACCTTGGAGGCTGACCTGGTGATACAGGCGACCGGGCTGGATACCGCGGTCGCGTATGGCGCCCATGATCTGCTGTCCCAGTTGTTGCGCGATGGGCTGGCCGTCGCCGACCCGCTTCAGCTCGGCGTGCTCGCCAAGGCCGATGGACAGCTGCTTGGCGCGTCCGCTGAGCCGCAGCGCGGCCTCTACGCGATCGGCTCACTGTTGCGCGGAAACCTGTGGGAGTGTACGGCGATGCCAGAGATACGCATCGCTGCCCATCGACTTGCGGCGCAGCTTTCCGCGGAGGGTGTTGCTGCGCGAGAAAGCGTGGGCGATGGCCACAACGGCTGAGGCCTGCGGATCGCGGGGTGACGTTGCGCAAGGCGTCGACATGAGGTTATGCCATATTGCGATTTTCCATCGACAGGCCCGGGCGATAGTCTGGTCGTTCGTTCATTGGCAGGAGGCGCCATGAAGAAGCTCATCACCGCGTTGCTGGTTGCCGCAAGCATGCTGGTGACGGCGGCTGCGGCAGCCAAGGATGTCACCCTGCTCAATGTGTCCTACGACCCCACGCGCGAACTCTATCGCCAGGTGAATAGCGCGTTCGTCGCCCAGTGGAAGGCGCAGCATGGCGACAATGTCACCGTCCAGATGTCGCATGGTGGATCGGGCAAGCAGGCACGCTCCGTGGTGGACGGTCTGTCCGCGGATATCGTCACCCTTGCACTGGCCTACGATATCGATGCCATCGCCGATCATGGCCTGATCGCCAAGGACTGGCAGCAACGCTTGCCGTACAACGCCTCGCCCTATACCTCCACGATTGTCTTCCTGGTGCGCAAGGGTAACCCCAAGGGCATCAAGGACTGGGCGGATCTGGTCCGGCCCGGCGTGCAGGTCATTACACCCAATCCGAAATCCTCCGGCGGCGCACGCTGGAACTTCCTGGCCGCATGGGGTTACGCGCTCAAGCAACCCGGTGGCAGCGACGCGACGGCGCGGGCCTTCGTGCACGATCTCTACAAGCATGTGCCGGTACTTGATACCGGCGCGCGTGGCGCCACCAACACCTTTGTCCAACGCGGCATCGGCGACGTACTGATCGCCTGGGAAGACGAGGCGCTGCTGGCGCGCAAGCAGGTGGGCGACGATGCCGTGCAGATCGTGGTGCCATCGATCACCATCCTGGCCGAGCCGCCGGTAGCCGTGGTCGACAAGAACGTGGACAAGCGCGATACGCGTGCGGTGGCAGAGGCCTACGCCAAGTTCCTCTATTCGCCGCAGGGACAGGAGATCGCCGCCAGGAATTTCTACCGCCCCCGCTCACCGGATGTGGCGAAGCAATACGCCAGCCAGTTTCCGCCGACCCACACCTTCACCATCCAGGAAGTGTTTGGCGACTGGCGGCAAGCGCAGAAGAAGTTCTTCGACGAAGGGGCCATCTTCGATCAGATTGGCACGGGAAACTAGGCGGCATGCGGCACCGGGTCCTTCCTGGTTTCGGCATCAGCCTTGGCTATGCGCTGGCCTACCTGGGGCTGATCGTGCTGCTGCCGCTGGCGGCGTTGGCCTGGAAAGCGTCGGGCATCGGTCTTGAAGGACTGATTCGTTTGCTCAGTGCGCCGCGCACGCTGGCGGCGCTGCGGCTGAGTATCGGCGGCGCCTTGCTGGCGGCACTGTTCAACGCGGTGATTGGACTGCTCGTCGGCTGGGTGCTGGTGCGTTATCGCTTTCCGGGGAGGCGGCTGTTAGATGCGCTGGTCGATCTGCCTTTTGCCTTGCCAACCGCCGTGGCCGGCATCGCACTCACCACGCTTTACGCGCCGAACGGCTGGCTTGGCCAGTGGCTCGATCCGCTTGGCATCAAGGTGGCCTATACGCCGCTCGGTGTCTTCGTGGCGATGGTCTTTGTCGGTTTTCCCTTCGTCGTGCGCACACTGCAACCCGTGCTGGCATCGATGGAGCGTGACGTGGAAGAGGCGGCCGAAAGCCTTGGTGCGCAGCGCTGGCAGACTTTCCTGCGCGTGATTCTTCCCATGTTGGCACCGACCTTGTTGACCGGATTTGCGCTGGCCCTTGCGCGGGCAATGGGTGAGTACGGCTCGGTGATCTTTATCGCCGGCAATATTCCCTTGCACTCGGAAATTGCGCCGCTGTTGATCGTGCAGAAGCTTGAGCAATTCGATTATGCCGGCGCCGCCGCCCTCGGCGTCGTGCTGCTGCTGCTTTCATTCGCGCTACTGGTCATCGTTGCACTGCTGCAACGCTGGAGCGGTCGCTGGGCGGAGCGCACCCGATGAAGGCACAGCCACGTTCCCGTCCCGTTGGCTGGCCGCGCCGTCTCGTGCATGGCGGCTTGATCCTGGTCGCGCTGGCGTTCCTGGCGCTGTTTCTGGTGTTGCCGCTGGCCACGGTTTTCGTGGAGGCGTTCCGCCAGGGCGTGGCCGCCTACGTCGTCGCGATCCAACAGCCTGAGGGCCTGGCGGCCATCCGGCTCACCTTGATCGTTGCGGCCATCGCCGTACCGCTCAACCTCATCTTCGGCATCGCCGCCGCCTGGGCCATGACACGCTTCGAGTTTCGTGGAAAGGCCTTGTTAGGCGCCTTTATCGACCTGCCTTTCTCCGTCTCGCCGGTGATCTCCGGCCTGGTCTATGTGTTGTTGTTCGGCGCGCAGGGCTGGTTCGGGCCGTGGCTCGATGCGCATGGCGTGAAGATCATCTTCGCCGTGCCGGGACTGGTGCTGGCGACCATCTTCGTTACCTTGCCCTTCGTCGCCCGCGAGTTGATCCCGCTGATGCAGGCTCAGGGCAGCGAAGAGGAGGAGGCGGCACGCGTGCTTGGCGCAAGCGGCTGGCAGATGTTCTTTCGTGTGACCTTGCCCAATATCCGCTGGGCGCTGCTGTATGGCGTGTTGCTGTGCAATGCGCGCGCGATGGGTGAGTTCGGTGCCGTATCCGTAGTGTCCGGCCATATCCGTGGCCTGACCACCACGATGCCCTTGGAAGTGGAGATGCGCTATAACGAATACGACTATGTGGGCGCCTTCGCCATGGCTTCTCTGTTGGCCTTGCTGGCCTTGATCACGCTGGCCGCCAAGACCCTGCTGGAATGGCGCTATGGCGACGAGATTGCCGCGCACGCGCCAGGTGGTCATTGACATGCCATTGGAACTGTCCCATCTGACCCGCCGCTTCACCGAGTTTGCCGCGTTGGACGATGTCAGTCTGACGATTGCACCGGGTGAGTTTCTCGCGCTGCTTGGTCCCTCGGGGTCGGGTAAGACGACCTTGCTGCGCATCCTCGCTGGCCTGGATTACCCGGACAGCGGTACGGCCTTGAAAGGCGATGAGGACTTTCTCGCCACACCTGCACGGCAGCGTCGGGTCGGCATGGTGTTCCAGCACTATGCGTTGTTTCGCCATCTCACCGTCACCGAGAACATTGCGTTTGGCTTGCGCATACGGCCGTGGCGGTCGCGCCCGCCGCGCGCGGACATACGCACACGGGTGGATCGCCTGCTCAAGCGCGTGCAGTTGGAAGGATTTGGCGGCCGCTACCCGTCGCAATTGTCCGGTGGCCAACGCCAGCGCGTTGCGCTGGCACGTGCCTTGGCGGTAGAGCCCGACTTGCTGTTGCTGGACGAACCGTTTGGCGCGCTGGATGCCCAGGTGCGCGTGACCTTGAGGCGCTGGCTGCGCGAATTGCACGAGGAACTTGGGCTCACCACGGTGTTCGTCACCCACGATCAGGAAGAGGCGCTGGAACTGGCCGACCGCGTGGCCGTCATGAACAACGGACGCATCGAGCAGGTAGGGGCGCCGGAGATCATCTATCAGCAACCGGCCACGCCGTTCGTGTGCGAGTTCATCGGCAAGGTCAATCGATTCACGCTGACGCGCAGCGGCACAGGTTTCGTCGCCGGTGGCTGGGTGCCCGATGGCGACCCGTGGCAAGGACGCTTTGCCGAGGCGCGGGCCTATGTGAGGCCCGAGCAGCTGTGCGTGGCAGTCCCTTCATCGCAGCCTGCGTGGGAGACACGCCTGCGCCATATCTACCTGGCCGGCAGCGTGGCCCACCTTGATCTGCACGTGCCTGCGCTGGATCAGGCGCTGGAAGCCGACGTGGCCAGCGAGGATCTATCCCGCCTTGGACTTCATGCAGGCATGGAGCTACGCGTAGCGCCACGCAGTGCGGTGTTGTTTCCCTGTGACGCGAATGGCGCAACGATCAACGACGAGCGCTGGCTCTGGCACGCGGAGCACCGCGTGCACGCCTAGGGTGAACACGCCCTGGTCGCGTCAGTGCGGTGCCGTTGGGGCTGCCGGCGTACCCGACGAAGGCGCGGGCTTGAAGGTCACCGCTGGGCCTGGCGTGATGTGCCTGCGCCACAGCGCCAGTTGATTGGCGATGCCGGCGCCCACGTCCATCTGCGGCTCGGACGGGGTGAGCTTGTCCTTCTGTTCCCATTGCGCAATTTCACCGGAAGCCTGTCGGAAGGCCTCCATGAAGTCGGGTGTTCGATTGAGCGCATCAACCAGCCAGGCGCGGCCGAAATAGGTGATGTCCGAATCGGTGCCGCAACCGAACGAACTGCGGTCGGCACGGGCGGCCGTGAGCACGAGCGTGCCAGCGCCACGCAGCGCCGGCACGAAGCCACCCGAATAACAGGCATTCACCACCACCACTTTCCACTTGAACGGACGTTTTTTCAGAATGTCGCCCAGGTCCGGCGCGCCGATCTGGTCCAGCGGCAGCGGATCCATATCGACCAGCAGGCTGTGGTCTTCACCGCCGTGCGTCGTGAGATAAACCAGCAGGATGTCCTCATCCGGCTTCATCACGTCGGCCAGGCCGTCCAGCGCGGCCTCCAGGTTGCTCCAGGTCGCCAGGGGGCGCCGCTCCAGCGAGTTCGGATTGTTTTCCAGCACCAGCACATGCGTGCCTGCTCCGAACCGCTCGGGGAACAGCTTGGCGGCGTACTCGGCTTCGTTGCGGAACACGTCCTCGCCGCCGTCGGCGCCGAAGGCAAGCACGTAAAGATTGGGGCGGCCAGCGGTGCGCGGTCCCAGGGCCGCCAGCGCCTTTTGCACCATGTCACGCTGGCCATACATCACCTGCTCAGGCGACGGTGCCTTGTTGGGCCAGTTGTCGGCGCTGTCGGCGGAATCGCTGCCGTCATCACCAGCTGCCGTTGCGGCGGGCGCGGGCGCGGAGCGCGCCTCGGCGACGCTGCCATGGCCGTCGGCTGGCTTGGCAGGGGGCGGCGCATAGTGGGCAAGTCCCAGCATGAGCAGAACCCCGGCAGCAAAGGCGAGCAGGGCGGTGAGTGCGATACGCATGGCGGGGGCTCGCGCGGCAGTCAGAGGACGATGGCGTCGAAGTCGGCATAAGCGGGATGGCGCGGTGCGTCGGGTATCGGCAGTGGAGCGCGTAGCAACCAACCCGTGCACAAGCCGGCGGCCTTGGCGGCGTCCAGCTCTTCCACGATGTCGGAGAGAAACAGGATATGTCCCGGCTGCTCGTCGATGGCGGCGGCGATCTTCTCGTACGCGTTCTTTTCCCGCTTGGGGCCCGTCTCGGTGTCGAAGTAACCGGAGAACAGCGGAGTCAGGTCGCCGGCCTCGCTGTAGCGGAAGAACAGCTTCTGCGCGGGCACCGAGCCCGAGGAGTAGACATAGAGGTGAAGGCCGTCGGCACGCCAGGCGTGCAGTTTCGCGCCGACTTCCGGATACATATGGGCGCGAAAATCGCCGCCCTCGTAACCGTCCTTCCAGATCATGCCCTGCAGCGCCTTAAGCGCCGTGGACTTGCGGTCCTCATCGATCCAGCGCAGCAGCAGTTCGATCACTTCCTGCCGGCTGGCCTCGACGATCCCCGCCTCCTTGGCGGCCTCGTGCAGCCAGTGCTGGACCTCGGGCGTATCGCCGTGGGTTTCCACATACGCCGGCAGGCGTTTGCGCGCATAGGGAAACAGCACGTCCTTGACGAAGCTGATCGAGCTGGTGGTGCCCTCGATATCGGTGACGATGGCGCGGATAACGGTCATGCGGGTAACCAGGAGCGGGGGCTACAAGCTTACCCGCCACCACGGTCGCCGCCTACCGTAGCGCCCGTGACTAGGGCCTGTTCACACTATTCACGTAGCCCGCGTTGAGCCCGTGTGCCCGCCAGGGAGCGGTGCGTGGCGAAGCGCCTGACTGGCTGTCAGGTCGAGCCGCGCGCCGGTTCCTGGCGGGCACACGGGCTCAACCCTACGGGCCGGGTCTGTTTGCCCGCACGCCGGCGTCATCACTCGGTCGTGTACGGACGTACACTCCCTCCTTCTTCCTTGGCCTGCGCGCAAACAGATCCCGGCGCGGGCCACGTGAATAGTGTGAACAGGCCCTAGGGCCTCAGGCCGTGGCCGAGGTGTGCGGCGTCATGCGGGGAAACCGGTCGGCGATGTCCTCGCCGGTGAACTGGGCCACCCAGCCTTCCTTGTTGGTGAACAGACGGATCGCCACGAAGTAGGGCGATTCACTCATGTCGAACCAGTGGCGGGTGCCGTCGGGGACGCCGATCAGGTCGCCCTGCTCGCACAGGATGTCGTAGACCTTGCCTTCCAGGTGGAGCGTGAACTGGCCGGCGCCCGCGACAAAAAAGCGCACCTCGTCCTCGCTATGCGTGTGCTCGCTGAGGAATTTCTGGCGCAGGGTGGCGCGATCCGGGTGGTCCGGCTTGAGGCTGATCACGTCGACTGTCTGGTAGCCCTCTTCGGCCATCAGGCGATCGATATCCGCGCGATACGCCGCGATGACTTCGTCCTGGCTGGCACCTGGGGCGATCGCCTGGTTGGCTTCCCACTGCTCGAAGCGCACGCCGACCTTGGCCAGCTCGTGGGCGATGTTCGCGTGATCGGTATGCACGGACACCGGCGTTTGTGGCTGGGTGTCGTTGAAGATACGCAGGCGGCTCATACGGAACGACTCCTCAAATCCATCTCGCAGCCAAGCAGGAATTCGAGTGCTTCCAGGTGGCGGCGTGTTTCGGCCATGTCGCGGCCCCAGGTATAGATACCGTGACCGTTGATCAGATACGCGTGCAGCGGCCGACCACTGTCGAGCCAGGCATCGACCTGCGCAACCAGCTCGGGCATGTGCTGCGTATTGGGAAATACCGGGATCGCCAGCTCGCTGTCATGCGTGGTCTGGCCGGCGATGGCCTTCTGCAATTCCCAGCCCGCAAGCGTCACCACACCGTCGCGGGCGAACAGGCGGGAAGCGACGCTCTGCGTGCGGGAATGCGTATGCAGCACGACGTTCATCTCCGGCCAACGGCGATAGATCTGCGTATGCAGCTCGGTTTCCGCGCTGGGGCGCGCCGATGTGCCAACGGCCTTCCCGTGCATGTCGATCAGCATGATGTCGTCACGACCCAGGCGACCCTTGTCGCGGCCCGAAATCGTGATGGCCGCGTGATCATCATCGAGTCGCATGGAGAAATTGCTGCTGGTCGCCGGAGTCCAGCCGGCAGCGGCCAGCTCGCGTGCGGCATCGGCGATGGCGTCGGCGCGCTGGGCAAACAGCTCGGGTGAAATCGTGGCGGGTAGAACCTGGCTCATGGCGAATGGACGTCCAAATGAAGGCTCACTATAACACGCCTGTTTTGTGCAGTGCGGCGAAAATGCGAGTCGTTCTCACGATGCTTCTTTTGAGCTAGTAGCATCCGGGCAAGGTCCGCCGCGGGTGTGGTGGATATGGATGTTCCACTTGTCGGAGAATTCAACCATGTCGCATGAAAAAGATATCGAATCGCGTCGTCGTTTTCTCAAGGCTGCTGCAGGGACCGCTGCCGCTGCCGTGGTGATCGGCGGCCTGCCGCGTTTCGCGCGCGCTGCCGATTTGCCGCACCTGTCTGATGCAGACCCGACGGCCAAGGCGCTCGGTTATGTCGAGGATGCCAGCAAGACGACGGATCCGAAGCGCAAGGCCGGTGATACCTGCGCCAACTGCCAGTTCTACTCCGGCGGCCCGACTGGTTTTGGTCCGTGCCAACTGTTCCCTGGCAAGGCCGTCAACGCGAACGGCTGGTGCGTTTCGCACGCCGCCAAGAAAGCCTGATCGTTCGTTCTGCGTTGAATCGTTGCGAGGCCGGCCTTGGTGCCGGCCTTTGCTTTTTGCGCAACTGACGCATGCAGCTTCAGCGCGAAGGCGCGAAGCTTTTTGGAAATCACGGAAGGGCACTACAACCGAAGAACTCGGTGAGTAGAAGATGCTGCCCAGACGCGTCAGGCCGAGGAGCTGACCCGCCTGACGCGCCGGGCGGCAATCCGGGGCCCACTGCCAAGTGATATACCCGCGGAGCGCAGATGATACTCCCGGCCGGCGGTCTTGGGGCCTGTGCGGCCAAAAAAATTATCGAAAAAGTCTCGTTAAATCCAAATAAAACAATGAGTTATATTTACATTCGAGACTTGGGCTCATGAATAGCCATGCCGCGATGGTTATTCATCATCAGCCATGTGAATGGCATGTTCTCTGACGTTCGAAGGAATTGCCCGCCATTGGCCGGCAATTCCCAGCGGTCAGCTTTTTACCCGGGTATGAAGGCGGCTGTGGCGGATGCCGTAGCCGAAATAGATCGCGAACCCGCCCACGGTCCAGGCGATCATCAGGACCCAGTTGAACCAGTCCATGAAGTACAGCAGGGCCAGGCAACTGAGCACGCCCGCCGGGCAGATGACCCAGGCCCACGGCACGCGGAAGCCGCGCGGCAGATCCGGGGCGGTGTAGCGCAGGATCAGCACGCCGGTGCATACCGCGACAAAGGCGATCAGCGTCCCCATCGAGGTGAGATCCGCCAACAGATCCAGCGGGAAGATCGCCGCCAGAAGGGCAATGCCGGTGCCGGTGATCAGCGTGTTGATGTGCGGTGTGCGATGACGGGGATGGATACGACCGAACACCGGCGGCAACAGGCCGTCACGCGACATCACCATGAAGATGCGCGGCTGCGCGATGATCATCACCAGGATCACCGACGAGAGGCCGATCAGCGCGCCAATCTCGACAATCCAGCGCAGCCAGCCGAGTTCAGGGTGCACGCGGATCGCCGTGACCACCGGCTCGCTGGTGCCAAGCTGCGTATAAGAGATAAGCCCGGTCAAGACGGCAGCCATGGCCAGATAGAGCACGGTGCAGATCACCAGGGACACCAGCGTGCCAAACGGCAAGTCCTTTTGCGGATTCTTGCATTCCTGCGCCGCTGTGGAGGTCGCTTCGAAACCGATATAGGCGAAGAACACCATGGCGGCGCCGCGCATGATGCCGGACCAGCCATATTTGCCGGTCCCTTCGGAGG
>DASXND010000415.1:0-8569 GCA_036495265.1 Dyella sp. | reverse complement strand
TTCGAGAACGAAGTCATATTCCGGATCGTGCTCGGCGATGGCACGTAGCAGACTGTCTACCCAGTAGGGATAGAGCGTGGGCGGCACGGGTGCACGACCGCGCTTGCTGTGCACCTGCGCCATCTCGGTCATCATGCGTCGCGACAGCGTACTGCCGCTCGCGTGCGTAATCGCTGCGCTGATGCCGCGCCGCAATGCCAGGAACTGGACGCTGAAGTCGGTGTTCTTGAACAAGCCCGGGATGTCGGGATGACTGGCGACGAAGATTTCATAGAAACGCGCGATGAAACCACCATTGCGCAGACAGCGACCATAGCTGGTCTGCAAATCATCGAATGTCTCGCTCATGCCTGCTCCTTGCACGGACACCGCCTGTCCTTGAGCGTGTGGAATCTAGCATGCACGTCTGTTGGCACTCTTGAGGCACAAGGTCGCAATGCGACGATGGAGGACATATCGAACGCGGCGCTTGACGGCATTTCCACAGCCAAATGGATATATCGTCCCTGTCACCGCTTCCATGGGAATCGATCCATGCACCACAGCAGGCTATGCACGGTGGTCATTGACTGCCGGACCGATGATTTCGCCGGAGCGGCAACGTTCTGGAGCCACGCATTAGGCAAGTCCATCGTGACGCTCGATCAGGACGGCGACGGACGTTATGCCGAACTGGCCACGGCCGACGATGAGCCGATCATCCTGTTGCAACGCGTTGAACATGACAGCCGCGTGCACCTGGATATCGAGACGGATGATCTCGAGGCCGAAGTCGATCGGCTGGAAAAACTGGGCGCCACCCGCGTGGCCTGTGTGCGCGACCGCTGGTGGGTCATGCAAGCACCCAGCGGTCATCGCTTTTGTGTGGTTCGCCCGCAGCGCGAACGCTTCGGGCCGCATCTCAATCGATGGGAGTAAGGCGCCTGTGGCCCAGACTCAGTAGTCGCGGATATCCAACGCAACGAAGCTGCGCGCACGGTAGCCCGTGCCCTCCGGCCATGCCAAGGAGGTCAGCAGGCGATCACCTGCAGGCCATACCTCGTTGTCGAGCTGCACTTCCGTACTGACCTGGCCGTCGTCGGAGCGGCGGTAGAACAGCCGCACCCAGTGCAGCTCCGGGCTGAGTGATTCGTTCTGCAAGGCACTGCGCAAGCCCGGCACGAGTTCAGCCGGCGCCTCGACGCCATCGCGACTGGACACCGGGGGACCGATGAATACGTCCCAGGTGCGGACGCCGATATCCCAGCTCTCCAGCTGCATTCGACGATCGTCGGTAACGTACCAGCAGGCCGCCAGCAGCACATGGAATACGCTGCGCTCGAAGGCCTCCAACGCATTGCGGCAAGCCGCCTCACCGACACCTTCGCCGGCGAAGCTCTCTTCGATATGGCGGTCTTCGCCGATCACAATATCGACGTCCAGACGCCCGGGCTCGCCCGCTACGCCGTCATGCCAAATGGCCCGGATAGCCGGAAAGTCGCCATCCGTCATCAGCCACTCTTCGTCCGGTTCCAGCTCGACGTCATGCCGCTCGAACAGGCGTAGCAGATAGCGTTGGAGGGTTGCGTCGTCCATGGGGATCCTCGTCGTTTCTATGAGCGCGCGTGGGGGCGCCATACGAGATGGCGGATGATCATGGCCAAGACCAGCACCAGCACACAGGCGCCATAGCCATACAGGGCCGGAAGCACCTGCTGCCAGATCGCACCGCTTGAAGGGCCGTAGTCGCCAACGGCAGGCACACTGGCCGTATCAAACGCCACCATGTCGCATTGCACCGCTGCGAAAGCGGCCAACAGCAAAGCGGCCACGTCAAAACTGCGGCGTGCTCGCGTACGCGGCAGACTCTTGGGATAGGCCCAATAAGCCCAGCCAAGGATGAGCAGCCAAGGCGCCAACAACAGGATGGCGAGGTAACGCATAAGTCAGATCACTCCATCAGAGCCTGCGCCTGCCGCACTCATTCCTGTGCGGCGAGCTGATCCATTGCCTCGCGCAAACGCGCGAGGGCTTCGTCCCGTGCCTGTTCGTCACCATAGGTCGGTGTGGTGGCCACTTCCTCACCGTCCAATTCCAGCGCCAGCGCCAAGGGCTGCGCCTGCAGCACGGCCGCGACCGCGCCAAGTTCCTTGATGCGCTTCTGCAACGCACCGGCGGACTTGGGATCGGCAAACGATTTGGACAACAGCAACTCTTCGCCCTCGGCGGAGAACAGGCGGAAGCGGAAGCTACCATCGCCATCGCGAAAACTGGCGAAGCGCGGCAATTTTCCCGCCTTCGGCGCAGCCTTGGCAGCCGCCGACGGCGTGCTCGATGCGCCGGAACGCAGGCCGATGGCATCGCGCAACTCGGCGATCTTCGGGGCGGCAATCGCACGCGCTTTCTTCGCACCCTCGTGCAGGATTTCTTCGATCACGCCCGGACGCGCGATCAGCGCGTCATAGCTGTCGCGCATCGGCGCCACATCGACCTCGATGCGCTCGAACAGCACCTGCTTGGCCTCGCCCCAGCCAAGGCCATCGACCAGCGCCTGGCGGAACGCCGCCGATTCGGCTTCGCTGGCGAACGCGCGGAAGATGGTGAAAAGCGACGAGCTGTCCGGATCCTTCGCTTCGCCGGGCAGGCGCGAGTCGGTGACGATGCGCATGATCGTCTCGCGCAAATGCTTCTGGCCACCGGCGAACAGCGGAATGGTGTTGTCGTAACTCTTGGACATCTTGCGGCCGTCCAGGCCCGGCAACGTCGCCACCTGCTCCTCGATAACCACTTCCGGCAGCACGAAGAACTCGCGGCCGTAGATGTGGTTGAAGCGCTGCCCGATATCGCGCGTCATTTCGACGTGCTGGATCTGGTCCCGGCCCACCGGCACCTTGTGCGCGTTGAAGGCAAGGATGTCCGCCGCCATCAGCACTGGATACATGTACAGGCCGGCGGTAACGCCGGCATCGGCGTCCTCGCCCGCCGCGCTGTTCTTGTCCACGGCAGCCTTGTAGGCATGCGCGCGGTTGAGCAGCCCCTTGGCCGCGACGCAGGTGAGGAACCAGGTCAGTTCCGGGATTTCCGGAATGTCGGACTGGCGATAGAACGTGACCTTCTGCGGATCGAGGCCGGCGGCCAGCCAGGTGGCGGCGATCTCCAGGCGCGAACGCTCGATGCGGGCCGCATCGTCGCTCTTGATCAGCGCGTGGTAGTCGGCCATGAAGTAGAACGCATCGACGTCATCGCGCCGGCTGGCGGCTACCGCCGGGCGGATCGCACCCACGTAGTTGCCCAGATGCGGCGTGCCGGTGGTGGTGATACCAGTGAGTACGCGGGTCTTCATGTGCGCTTCTTTAAGAATATGGTTGTGTCGGGGCGTTCAACGGATCAGGGTGGACTTGCCGAACAAGGATTCGACCAGATCCACCGCCAGCCTTGCCGTCTGATTGCGCTTGTCGAAGGCCGGATTGAGTTCGACGATGTCGAGTGAACTCACGCGCCCGGTGTCGGCGATCATCTCCATGCACAGCTGCGCCTCACGATAGTTCGGCCCACCCCGCACGGTGGTGCCCACGCCCGGCGCGATGGTCGGATCGAGGAAATCGACGTCGAAACTCACGTGCAGATGCGTGTTGTCATCCACGTCGGCAAGTGCTTCTTCCATGACGGCCTTCATGCCTGCTTCGTCGATGCGGCGCATGTCGAAGATGCGGACCTGAGCCTCGCGCACCAGGCGCTTCTCGCCCTCGTCCACCGAGCGGATGCCGATCTGGCGATACACGTCCGGTGAGGTGGCGGGCACATGCCCACCTAGCTCGACCAATTCCCTGGGCCCGTTGCCGCACAGACAGGACACCGGCATGCCGTGGATATTGCCCGAAGGCGTGACATCGGCCGTATTGAAGTCGGAGTGCGCATCCAGCCACAGCACGCGAAGTTTCTTACCCTGCTCACGGCAATAGCGTGCCACCGCACTGATCGAGCCGATGGCCAGGCAATGGTCGCCCCCCAGCATCACTGGCAATCTGCCGGCAGTCAGCTCGGTATAGACGGCCGTATGGACCGCCTGATTCCACGCCACGACCTGTGGCAGATGGCGATAGCCATCGTGCGCTGGTTGCCAGGGGTTGACCGGGCCCTGCAGATTGCCGTGATCGATGACCTCGAACCCGCGCCGCTCCAACTTGCTGGCCAAATTGGCCACGCGCAGCGCCTCTGGGCCCATCGAGGCGCCGCGATGGCCGGCGCCGATGTCGGTGGGTACACCAATCAGGGATAGTGCCTTGTTACGCATGAAGTCTCGTCAGTGAGGATGGCTTGGATCGGCCGCGCTCTCGCGCACCAGGGGAAGTTGACGCTGCCGCCATGCATTCAGGCTGCCCTCGAGCTGGCGCACATGGGTATATCCCAGGCTCAGCAAGGTTTCCTGCGCACGCGCGGCGCGACGCCCGGAGACGCAGTACACCACGATTTCGCGATCGTGCGGCACGCCCAGGGCGCCGGCGCGACTGGCCAGCTCCTCCACCGGGATATTCAATGCGCCTGCAATATGACCGTCGCGAAATTCGTCGGTGTGACGCACATCGAGCAGCAAGGGCGCCTGCCCCGTCTGCTGCTGTTGCACCAGTTGCTCAGCCGCCAGCGGAACGTCCGTCGCCATGGCGACGCTCGCCCCCGCCAACATCAGAAGGGCGGCCAAGGACGCGTTGCGCATGCGGGAATCCTCGAATGGTGCCGGCAGCAGGAATCGAACCCGCGACCTACTGATTACAAATCAGTTGCTCTACCAACTGAGCTATGCCGGCGAAGAAGGCGAAGTCTAGCAAAACCGCGCGGATTGACGTCAAAACATCGACCTCAGAAACAGCCGGTGCTGTGCGACCCCACGCCGCGCACACGATTGCGCCAATCCGCGTGGCCGTTGTCGGCCACTACCACGTCCAGCCAGTATTCCGGCACAGCCTCGGTACGCTCGCTCATCTGGGCCGGGAATCCGGCCGACGCCACCTGGTCGCGGCGACGGCGCGCGTTGGCTGGATCCTTGAACAGGCCGAGCGAGATGGTGTTGGACTGGTCACCCGTGCTGACGATGAAGTACTCGCCGACATTGGCCGCGGTAAGCCGGCGCGCCAGTTCCAGCGCCTTGTCGCGACTGCCGCCACCGGGCAGATAGACCCACCAGCCCGTGGTTTGGGTGGTCTGCTCCTGGCGCGAGCGCATGCGCGCGGCCTGGCTGGTAAGCGCCGCGCGGGCGTTACGCAGATCAATCGGCGTGGCGAACGGCCCCAGCGCCATGCAGGTATAGGTGGTCTGGCGCGGTGGCGCACCCGGAGTCGGGGCTGGCGGTAGGGACGGCGTGAATACGTCCGGGGCGACAGCCGTCGATGCCGACGCTACCGGCGGCGCCGTCGAGGCGGGTGGCGCCGGGCGCTCGGACAGCAATTTCAGCGCCGGCACACCCGGGTCGGTGACACTGCGACCATGCACGTCGTCCTGCCCCAGCAGCAACCACGCACCCACCGCAATGTTGAGGGCAATCAGCAGAACGAAGAGCAGGCGCAGGAACATCGTCGATCCGTCAGGCAAACGACACGAGCCGGCATTCTAGAGAGCCGACCGGAGAGGGGAATGTGCGTCCGACCACACGGCCAGGCCACGCAGCACGCTATCGGTGCTCAGCCGTGCCGGCACGGACACCAGCGGTAACAAGGCCTCGGCGTCGCCACCACCCAGAATCAGCAGCGGCGCACCGCCGAGCGAGGGTGCCAGGCGCGCCACGAAGCGCTCGATCAGCGCCGCCGCCGCTTGCCAGCAACCGGAAGCCACCGCATCGGGCGTGTTGTCGGCGACGTCGAGCACGCGCCCCGGTCGTTCGACCAGCACGCGCGCGGTCGCACCTAGCAGGGACTGCTGCATCAGCTGCGGCCCGGGGGCGATCAGGCCGCCCAGGTGCAGGCCATCCGCCGCCAGCGCGTCGAGCGTCAGCGCCGTGCCCACGCCGGCCAGCACGCAGGGCCCCAGACCATCAGCGCGGGCGGCCACCATGGCCAGGAAGCGGTCCACGCCCAGGCGCGACGGCTCGGCGTAGGCGTTGCGCACGCCGCAGGCTTCGGCCGGCGTGCGCAGCCACTGCGTTTCGCGCGCAAAGCAGGCCGACACCACCGCAGCGACCTGGGCCTCGCGCCCGCCGTCCACCACCGAAGCACCTGTGACGACAGCAGGTACGAGTAAGTCGCGCCAGGCCTCGTGCAGCGCCAGCACGATGTCCTCGTTCCAACTCACGGCGCCCTGAGACTGCCAGTCGCCACCGTCGCGCAGCGCCCACTTGAGGCGTGTGTTGCCCAGGTCAAGCAGAAGTCTCATGCGCGACGCACCGTCACATCGGCGCTGTCGACCGACAACACGCCGGTGGGTGTTTGCAGCAGCAGTGCACCACGCGCATCCACGCCAGCGCCGAGGCCATCGCGCTCACCTAGCGCACCTTGCAGGTGCAGCGCCTTGCCGCGCAGCAAATCATGTCCGGCGTATTCGTCGACGAATCCCGCGAAGCCGTCGCGTTCGAACTGGCGTAAACCTTCGACCAGGTTGGCGATCAAGCTCGCCGCGACCTGGTTTCGATCGGGCGCCTCGCCATGCGCGAGGTTGGCCAGGTCGTTAATGGGCTGCCCAGCCTGCTCGCGCAGCGCAGCGGTGAGCCGCACGTTGACGCCAACGCCGATGATGGCGGCGCAGGGGCCCTGATACTCCCCGCTCAGTTCGACCAGGATGCCGGCCAGCTTGCCAGCGTCACTCAGCACATCGTTAGGCCATTTGAGGCCCGCGCCCTGGATACCCAGGGCCGCCAGCGTGCGCATCACGATGACACCCACCGCCAGCGACAAGCCCGAGAGCGCGGCGAAACCCGCGTCGAACCGCTTCAGGCAGGAGAGGTAGACATTCAAGCCCGGCGGCGACAGCCAGGCGCGACCACGGCGCCCCCGGCCAGCGCTCTGGGTTTCGGCCAGGACCATGCTCAAGTCGGGCCACGTGCCAAGGCGACGCTGTATCTCATTGGAGGTCGAGTCGATCTCCCAATGTAGCTCCAGTGCGCCCAAGTCTTTGCGCACATGTGCTGGGAGCGCCGCGCGGATCTCCTGCAAACCAAGCACCTGCACCGGCCAGGGCAGGCAATAGCCGGCCGTGCCGCGCGACTCCACCGGCACCCCTCGCGCACGCAACGCCTCGATCTGCTTCCAGATGGCGGCGCGAGTGACTCCTGCGCGCTCGGCTAGCAAGGCACCCGATACGGTGTCCCCGCCCGCCAGCGCGACCAGCAGTTCTTGCGCCTGCATCAGTGCAAGCCCACGCCAGGGAGGCCGCATGAGCGGCAACCGATCGCAAAATCGCGCGGGGAAGTGAGACGTAGCATCGGACAATTCTAGCCTGCCGCGTGCACTCCCCAAACATTGGCACGGGCGTCTTCCTCCATGACTTCTGGGACTCGCGGGTTCTTGTGGGCGGCTTTCAGGGCACTGGTATCGGGTGCCCATTTCTGCCAGCATCCGGTGCTTGGATTGTGGATCAAGGGGTTGCGCCGCCATGGTCGTCGGGAAGTTCTTGATAGGTTGTGCTCTGTGTGTCGGCAGCATCGGTGCTGCGTCGGCCATGGATGCTGACACCCAAGATCTGACCTCCATGCAGCGTTCGGTGGACAGCACGTCCAGCACTCACGATGGCGGTGGCAACAGCAGCGGCGACGCACTGGGCCTGCCACGCGATGCGTCGCCTTCATCGGGGCCGGCGGCATCCTCGTCCACCAATGACAACTGCCCGGGCGTCAACCCCGTCACGGCACCGCGCAGTCACCGCGCCAATCTTGGCTGGCAGTCACTGCTGCCCGGCTCTATTCAGTAAGTCTTCGGCCTGTGCCGGAATCATGGTGGCGGCGTTTCCGCGCCCATTTCACTCCCCCACCGCTCTCTGACCCGCTTTGGCAAAGTGCGCTCGCAGCATGTCCGCTGGCGCTGAGGCTAAATGACGCGCGCCAGGATGAATTGCGGCGACTGGTGGCGGTTTTCCTCGCACGCAAGCGCTTTCATGCCCTGGCCGGAGCGGAACTGACTGGGCATCTGCGCACGCTGATCGCCATGCAGGCGTGCCTGCCTGCGCTCCAGCAAGGCCCGCGTGCCTTGCGCGGCTGGCGTGAGGTACTGATTTATCCCGGCGAGTTCAAGGTGCATCGCAGCCACCACGACGAGCGCAGCGGCATCGTGAGCGAAGGCGAAGACGTGCTCATCGGCGAAGCGTGGGAACGCGGGCCGCTGGTGCTGTCGCTAGCCGACGTGCAACTCGACCTGGAGCGGCCGTGGGACGGCTACAACGTGGTCGTGCACGAGATCGCGCACAAGCTCGACATGCTCGATGGCCCACCCGACGGCGTGCCGCCACTGCCAGCACATATCGTTCGACGGCAATGGATCGTGGCGTTCCAGCGAGCGTTCGATCATCTCGCCAACGACGTGGCGCGCGGACGCGATACCTTGATCGATGCGTATGCCGCAGAAGGTGCGGATGAATTCTTCGCCGTGGTCAGCGAGCTGCACTGGTCGCA
>DASXND010000414.1:0-5896 GCA_036495265.1 Dyella sp. | reverse complement strand
ATGGTCGTACTTGGCGTCATTCCAGACGCCATTTACTTCTTCAATGTGCTGAACGACGCTGCTGCGTTGATACTCGTGCACGGCGCCGACTTCCTGTCCGTCTTCGAAAAACCTCAGCGTGACGCGTTGGCGATGCTATTCCTGCGCATGCATGGCCAGGAAATCGCCGCCGCCGAGATCCTCTGGGGTCTTTGGCTGTTCCCCTTGGCGATCCTGGTGTACCGGTCAGGGTTTCTCCCCCGCTTCCTGGGTGTCTGGCTGGCGATCAATGGCTTTGCTTATCTGGCCCTGAGCTTTACTGGCCTGCTGCTCCCCCAATATGAGGACGTGGTCTCCCGCATTGCGTTTCCCGCCCTGCAGGGCGAGCTCGCTTTCATGCTATGGCTCTTGGTCATGGGTGCAAAAGAGAAGCCGGTTACCCGTTCGAATGAATAGATACTTTACCGTACGGATATCGCGACAACGCAAAGCGCACACCACTCGGTCCTCCTTCGATCATCCATGATCGAAGGACACGTCGCCGGGGTCAGCTCCCCTTGGTCAACGTCAGCGGAGTGGATTTGCCGTCTTGCACGAAGGTGCCGGCGATCTCGGTGGCGTTTGGATTCACCACGCCGTCAAAGGTTGCGGGGTGACCGGGGATATGGAAGGCAATCCGGACTTTGTTGCCCTGCCCGCTAAGCGCGGTGGATACGCCGGCGATGTTTTGCTCCGGAATGTCGGCCGTCGCCGTATTGCTGGCACCCTCGGTCACCAGATGCACCACGATTTTTGATTGGGCTCCGAACTTGCCAGTCCAGTCGTGGCGCGTCACCGGTGTGGTCAAGGTGGAAATGCCCTGGTTGGATTTCCAGCCAGTGCCCTGGTACTCCATATAGTCGGCGGTGCTCTGCGCCACGGCCTGACCGAAATGCTCCGCGACGATATGCAGCGAGAGGTCCACTCCCGAGGTCAAGCCACCGGCCGTGAAAATGGTCGGGTCTGATTGCACATAGCGCACTTCGCGCACCAGCTTCACGTCCGGAAACTTGCTCGCCATGTTGCCGAAGTACCAATGGTGCGTCGTTGCGGGCTTACCATCCAGCAAGCCCGCTTCGGCTAGTTTGAACGCACCGGTGCACACCGACATGATGACCCTGTCCTGCGCATGGATCTTCTGCAGCCACTCCTTCAAACCGGCGCCGCCGGACTGCGCGCCGACCACGACAATATCCGGTTCCGGCGCGTTGTCGAAGCTATAGTCGGGCGTGATCGCAAGGCCTGGACGGTTGCTACCGGTGGTGTGCAGCGTGGCCTTGGTGGGCGCGACGGTGAACAGTTCAAATGGCATGATGTGCTCGCCATTCGCCTGGTCGATCATGGTGTCCTGAAAGACTTCCCACGGCCCGGCGATGTCCATGACGTTGGCATCGTCGCTGATGACAAACGCCACTTTAAGCATGCCGGACGCAGGTGTACTTCCTTTGGCAGGCGGAGCAGCTAGAACCTGAGCAGCTGGCAGCCATGCCAGCAAAGCGATAAGCGCAATAGTCTTCATGATGGATCATTCCTGGTGTGTCGGGCTTGAGCGATGTCGACCATGCCAAAACGCTGGCAATAACTGCTTGGTGATACGGAGAAGCGCCGCTCGAATGCTCGCCGAAACGCATCGGCGCTGCGAAATCCAGCGGCACGTGAAATCGCCTCGATACGCAATCCCTGCATCAGCAGAGTGCGTGCGTGATCCAGCCGTAGACGTTCGGCAAACCTCGCCGGGGGCTCGCCGAACGTTTGAGTAAAGCGTCGCGTCAGATTGCGCGGGCTCATCCCCGTGCGTTCGGATAGCGCCGTAACCGAGTGGTCCGACTGCGGATTCGCCAGCATCCAGGCCAGCAGTCCACCGAATTCACCGGCGGTTCGCTGCTGCAATTGCAAGGGCTCGGAGAATTGCGCCTGATCGCCGGCCCGCCGGTAATGCACGACCAGCTGACGTGCGCAGGCAATGGATACGGCCTCGCCAAGGTCATCGGCGACCAGTTTCAAGGCCAGATCAATCGCCGCCGTTACACCGGCCGACGACCATAGGTCGCCGTCATGCTCGAACAACACGTCGGCATCCACGTGCAGCAAGGGAAAGCGCTCTCGCAGCTCATCGGCGTACTTCCAGTGGGTTGCGATCCGCAAGGAACCTTCCACGAGCTCCGCAGCAAGGAATGCGCCGGTGCAGACACTGACCAGGCGGCGACTGCGGCGGGCTACTGCTGCTAATGCCTTGCGTTGAGTGTCAGCCAACTTATGGGATCGCGCACCGCAACCGCCCGGAATGATCAGGGTATCGGGGTGGAGCCTCGCGTGCAGGCAGCGATCGGCCACCACGCGCACGCCATTCTCGGCACGTACGACCTCGCCTGCCAGGCTCCACAACTGCAAGTGGTAGCTGCCCGGCACCAACGCGTTCGCGGCATCGAACGCATCCAGCGGACCAAACACATCCAGCGCCTGGAATCCTTCAAACAGGATCAGGGCAACGGTTCGTTTCGTGGTCGATGCGATCGGCGCCATGCCCAGATTCTGCCGATCGGATGGCCTTGGCGTAAAGGACATAATTCCGACCATTTAGGCCAACAATCCCATCAGCCGGTTGCGCCCGCACTCGGCAAGAAACGGGTGTTCTGGCCATGCCGTCGGCAAAAAAAAGGGCAGCCGCAAATTCCGTGGCCCCAATACCCCGACCTCGTTGCCTTATCCGCTGGGGAAATCGTCTCGCGGGTCGGTGAGCCTGTGGGATCAACTTATTGCGCCAAGCCCCTACACAGCTGATCAGTTGTAGGGCGGCGCGTAAGCAAATGCTTACCAGCCCGTACACCTGTACAGCGCTGTCTTCACGCAGCGCTATGGTAGACAGCTGCACTCTTCCGCTATCGACGGAGTCTCCGATGACGACGCATTGCAGCCATCTCGCCTCCATCCAGGACGTCACGCCTAGCGCGCGTGGTTGCGAGGAATGTCTGAAGTCCGGGGACGTCTGGCTTCATCTGCGAATTTGTCGCACCTGCGGACATGTGGGTTGCTGCGACGATTCGCCGAATCGGCATGCGACCAAGCACTTTCATCACACGCAGCATCCGATCATCGAAGGCTACGATCCACCGGAGGGCTGGGGCTGGTGCTACGTTGACGAAGTCTTGTTCGACTTGCGCGACCGCATGACGCCACAGCTCGGTCCGCTTCCACGCTACTACTGACTCGAGGACCGGCGCCATGGCGACACCCAGCAGGATCCTTTTGCAAACGACCATACCCAGCGTCGACGACGACTGGCACATCGGACGCTTCAGTCTTCTTCGCGACTATCTCGCCAACTTGCGCGATGCCACTGGCGACACCTTGTTTGATGTCGTTGCGCGCGACCGCGATCCACCCGGTTCGCCAGACAGCGTGCTGTCGCAGCTCGACACCACCTCGTTCGACGAGCTGTGGCTATTCGCCGTGGACACGGGCGACGGACTCACGACGGAAGACTGCGAGGCGATCACGCGCTTTCGCCAGCGCGGCGGCGGTTTGCTGGTGACGCGCGACCACATGGATCTCGGCTCCTCGGTATGCACGCTGGGAGGCGTGGGCGCCGCGCATTTCTTCCATTCGACGCATCTCGATCCCGATGCGTCGCATCATCATAGCGATGACACATACACCCCGGACATTCTCTGGCCCAACTATCACTCCGGTGCCAACGGAGATTTTCAGCACATCAGCATCCACGGGCCGCTACACGCAGTGCTTAGCGATCCGGAGTCACCCGGCGGCACCGTGCATTCCTTGCCGGCGCATCCGCACGAGGGTGCCGTCGGCCAACCCGCCAACGATCCATCCGCTCGCGTGATCGCCACAGGCTGTAGCAAACTCAGTGGAACCGAGTTCAACCTCGTGGTGGCCTTCGAGCCGTCGTCGGATGGCGGGCCCGCCATTGCCGAGTCCACCTTCCATCATTTTGCCGACTACAACTGGAACCCATCGATGGGTGCGCCAAGCTTTGTCACCGAAGCGCCTGGCGACACTCTCGCGCACGCTCCAGAAGCACAGCGTTCGATCGAGCGCTATGTCAGGAATCTCGCGCTGTGGCTGGCGGGTAGACCCGTGAATACGACGATCGCGGCGTGACCGCCCAAGGCAGGCGCCGCCACGCGGGACATTCCGGGAAGACTGCCTAGCCGGGCAGTTTCGCGGCGAGTATGTCTACCTTTTCGATCGACGGTGGC
The DNA here is from genome assembly GCA_036495265.1 of Dyella sp. GTDB lineage: Bacteria > Pseudomonadota > Gammaproteobacteria > Xanthomonadales > Rhodanobacteraceae > Dyella. The sequence goes on along the minus strand of DASXND010000414.1, from coordinate 1,658 downwards.
GCGGACAGCAACTCACCCGCCTTGGCCATCAAGGCCGCCGCGACCCTGCCCGAAAGGTGCGCCTGCCGGCCAGCCTCATTCGGGAAAGCGTCAAAGATACCGAACGTCGATGGCCCCAAGCGGATGGCGAACCACGCCGTGGTAGCCGGCTCCTCCTGCACAATAGGAAGGCCACTCAAAAGAAAGTCTTCAACGTCCTGCTCTTTTCCGGGCTTCGCCTCAAGGCGAACGAACAACGCCACTTTGACCATGACATGTCTCCGGTTGTGACAAGGAGACCACAATACTCCGTTGCTTTCCCAGTGACCGAGCGGGCAAAGATGCTCGTCATGGAGACTATTCAAACGTAGCGATCGGCCAGATGATCCGTAGCCTGTATCAGGACGTCGACGATCGCCGGATCAGCGGCGCTGTGGCCAGCCAGCACGATGTGCAAGCCCGCCTCCGGCCAGGCCTCGGCCAGGTCACAGGCATTCTTCGCCGGGCAGATGATGTCGTAGCGCCCGTGCACGATGGTGGCCGGAATGTGGCGGACGCGTTCGATATCGCGCAGCAGCTGGTCAGGCTCCAGAAAGACGCCGTGCCGGAAATAGTGAACCTCGGCCCGCGCGACGCTGATCGCCACTTGCGGATCCTCGAAAATTCCCGGTTCTTGCGGATCGTGCAACAGCGTGGTGCTGCCGCCTTCCCAGTGCCCCCAGGCCCGCGCGGCCGCCAGGCGTACGACCTCATCGTCGCTATCCAGGCGACGCCAATACGCCTCGACCATGTTGCTGCGCTCTGCCACGGGAATATGCGCCAGAAATTGCGCCCAACGCTCCGGAAAGATCCACGAGGCTCCGCCATCGAGCTCGTTGAACCAGCGCACCTCGGCGGGCCGGCCAAGAAAGATCCCGCGCAGCACCAGGCCAAGTACCCGCTCGGGATGCGTCTGCGCATAGGCCAGTGCGAGCGTCGAACCCCAGGAGCCGCCGAAGACCACCCAGCGCTCGATGCCACGGTGCTCCCGGATCGCCTCGATATCGTCGACCAGATGCCATGTCGTGTTGTTGCGCAACTCGCCGTGCGGCGTGGACTTGCCGGCGCCGCGTTGATCGAACAGCACGATGCGAAAACGCTGCGGATCAAAAAAACGCCGATGGTAGCTGGACAGACCCGCACCGGGGCCGCCGTGCAGAAAGACCACAGGCAAGCCATTCGGATTGCCGCACTCTTCCACATGGAGTTCATGGATATCGTCAACGGCCAACCGATAGGTCAAGTACGGCTCAATTTCCGGATACAGTTCGCGCACGGCATGTCTACCCTTGAGGTTTGCGCGAGCATAACCATGCCATGGCGGAACTTGGAAGCGATGAGCCGCCCTTAAGGCAACGCTGAATAAGTATCGCCGTCGCCATGATGTCTGGAAGGCCCGCAGGCTGTGTCGTGCGGCGCCGGGAAGACTGGCCGTCTTGCCAAGCCGTACGGCGCAGCCTGCGGGCCTTCCAGACATCACCCAAACACTTGAAATCCCGTCGGTTGGGCCGGCCCTGTCTGCCCGCATCTCGTCGGGGCGCCGACTCGACAGACAGCCAGTCTGCCGTCGCCGCCGCCCCTGTGATCTGCGCGCAGACAGGGCCGGTGGCGACGGCGATACTTATTCAGCGTTGCCTTAA
>DASXND010000413.1:0-7044 GCA_036495265.1 Dyella sp. | reverse complement strand
GGTCCGGCGACAGGGTCGCGGCTGAACGCTCATCACACTACGCGGCAGTGCGCCATGTACTAAGTCGCCGCTTGGGCCAGAATGGGGCGATGCGCCGCAAACCTGCCACCACCTTGCCTGTCCCCGATCGTGCCCCTCCTGAGCTTTACTTCAGTCGCGAACTGGCCGCGCTCGAATTCAACTTCCGCGTACTGGCGCAGGCCCGCGATGCTCGCGTCCCCGTGTTGGAGCGCCTGCGCTATCTGAGCATCGTCGCCAACAACCTCGATGAGTTTTTCGAAGTGCGCGTGGCCATGCTCAAACATCACCACATGTTCGGCTCAGCCGCACCTGGGCCGGACGGCGTGCCCTCGGGCGAGCTGCTGAGCCGCATCCGCACGCGCGTGCTTGACCTGGTGGCCGAGCAGTTCGTGGCCTGGCAGGACGAGGTGAGCCCGGCTCTCGATGCCGAAGGCATCCACTTCCTGACGCGGCACGACTGGACGGCCCGCCAGCGCCGCTGGCTGCAAGGCTACTTCGAAAACGAGGTGCTGCCGGTACTGTCGCCACTGGGGTTGGACCCGGCGCATCCGTTCCCGCGCATCCTCAACAAGACACTGAACGTCGCTGTCGTGCTGAAGGGCCGCGATGCGTTTGGCCGCGAGGGCCACATGGCCTTGGTGCGGGCACCGCGATCGCTGCCGCGCATCATTCGGCTGCCCGATGAAGTCTGCGACGGCGGTGACAGTTATGTCTTCCTTGCCGAGCTGCTGCAAGGCTTCGTCGACCTGATGTTCCCTGGCTTCAAGGTGGCAGGCTCCTATCAGTTCCGCGTCACCCGCAACAGCGAGCTGATGGTGGAAGAGGCCGAGGTGGACAACCTTGCTCGCGCACTGACCGAGGAGCTGGTGGGCCGAGGCTATGCGCGACCGGTCCGGCTGGAGATCAACAACGACTGCCCCAAGGCGATCGTTGCCATGCTCATCGCCAATTTCGAGCTGGAAGAAACGGACGTCTATCGCTACGACGGCCCGGTCAACATCATCCGTGCCGGCACCATCTATGACGGACTGGATCGCCCGGAGCTGAAGTTTCCCCGCTTCATTCCGCAACTGCCGGCGGCCTTCAACGCCAGCCGTTGCAAGTTTGAAGTGCTGCGCCAACGCGATGTACTGCTGCATCACCCTTACGAATCCTTCGCCGCCGTGGTGGACCTGCTGCGCCAGGCGACGCAGGACCCCGCCGTGCTGGCGATCAAGCAAACGCTCTACCGCGCTGGCGTCGACACGCCGCTGGTGGATCTGCTGGTGGAAGCCGCGCGCAACGGCAAGGACGTCACCGTGGTGATCGAGCTGCGCGCGCGCTTCGACGAGGAGGCCAACATCCGCCTCGCCACGCGCCTGCAGGAAGCCGGCGTGCAGGTGGTCTATGGGGTGGTCGGCTACAAGACGCACGCGAAGATGCTGCTGATCGTGCGGCGTGAAGACGACGTACTGCGCCGCTACGTCCACCTGTCCACCGGCAACTATCACCAGGCCAACAGCCGGACCTACACCGATATCGGCCTGATGACGTCCAACCCGGGTATTGGCGAAGACCTGCACAAGGTGTTTCAGCAGTTGTCGGGCCTGGGGCCGGTCATCGAGCTGAAGCACCTGCTGCATTCGCCCTTCACGCTCTACCGCAGCGTGCTGGAGAAGATCGAGCGGGAGACCGCCCATGCGGAAGCCGGGCGCCCGGCGCGCATCGTGGCCAAGCTCAATGCGCTCAACGAGGCGCACGTGATCCAGGCGCTGTACCGCGCGTCACAGGCGGGCGTGGAGATCGACCTGATCGTGCGCGGCGCCTGTACCCTGCGCCCCGGCTTGCCCGGCATCTCCGAGCGCATCCGCGTCCGCTCGATCGTCGGCCGCTTTCTGGAACACAGCCGCGTCTACTGGTTCGCCAACGATGGCGCGCCGGAGATCTACTGCGCCAGCGCGGACTGGATGGAACGCAACCTCAGGCGTCGCATCGAGGTTGCTTTTCCCATCCTTGAACCGGCCTTGGCGCAACGTGTCCACGACGAAACGCTGGCGAATTACCTGGCTGACAACACCGAAGCGTGGCTGCTCGACGGCGACGGTCATTACTCGCGTGCCGTGCCGGGTGATCAGTCACCGCACAGCGCCCAACAATGGCTGCTGAGCCAGCTGATACCGACCGTGAAATGACGCTCGCGAATGCTCGTACGAAGGGGCAGCGCTTCGCGCATCCGATGCTGCATGAGAGAATCCGCGCTCAGCAGCCCGGAACGAGCCCCGCATGAGCCAAGGCGATCAGACCCAGATCAAGGACGGCGAACTGATCGCCGCCGTGGACATGGGTTCCAATAGCTACCATATGGTGGTGGCCAGGGTGGAGCACGGCGAACCGCGCGTGATCGACCGCCTACGTGAGACGGTTCGCATGGCGGCCGGTTTGCGCGCGGACGGCACGCTCGACGCGGAACACCGCGCTCGCGCGCTCAATTGCCTGGCGCGTTTCGGCCAGCGCATCGCGGGCGTCCCGACGATACGCGTGCGTGCCGTAGCGACCAATAGCGTGCGCCGGCTAGCCTCGCCGCAATCCTTCCTGACGGCGGCGGAAACGGCGCTGGGTCATCCAGTGGAAATCGTCTCCGGCCGCGAGGAAGGTCGCCTGATCTTTCTCGGATCGTCGCACGACCTGCCCGCGTCGCGGGAGAATCGGCTGATCATCGACGTGGGCGGCGGCAGTACGGAGTTCATCATCGGACGCGGCTTCGCACCGTTGCACACGGAAAGCGTGCAGGCTGGCTGCATCGCCTCGACCTTGCGCTTCTTTCCCGGCGGCAAGCTCACGCGCAAGCGGTGGCAGCGCGCCAACGGCGAAATCGGCGTCTTGCTGCAGCAGTTCGCCGAGGACTATCGCGAATCCGGCTGGCTCGAAACCTATGGTTCCTCGGGCACGGCCAAGTCCATCGGCTCGGTCGTGCAGGCCATGAAGTTTTCCGACGATGGCATCACGCCGGCATCGCTTGCCCAACTGCGTGACGCCTTGCTGGCGCAGGGGCAAATCGACACGCTGAAGCTTCCGGGGCTGGGGGAGGACCGCGCGCCGGTCATCGCTGGCGGCGTGGCGATCTTCGAGGCGGCCTTCGAAGCGCTTGGCATCGAACGCATGCGCGTATGCCAAAGCTCGATGCGCGAAGGCCTGCTGTGGGACCTGATTGGTCGCGCCGGCGGCACCGACCCACGCACCGCCAGCATCGACTCGCTTGCCAATCGCTATGGCGTCGACCGTGCCCAGGCACGCCGCGTCGAATCCACTGCGCTGATGTTCTTCGACCAGATCGCGCGCTCCTGGAAGCTCGATAGCGAGGCGCGCGAGTGGCTGTCCTGGGTGTCGCGCGTGCACGAGATCGGCCTGGCCATCGCGCACAGCCAGCACCATCATCACGGCGCCTATATCCTGCGGCATGCGGATCTGGCGGGCTTCTCCCGGCAGGAGCAGCAGCTGCTGGCCGCCATCGTCGAGTCGCACCGGCGCCGCCCCGACAAGGCCACGTTCTCGGCGCTACCGCAGCGCTATCGCCAGTTGGCGCGTTACATCACCGCCCTGCTGCGGCTGGCCGTGCTGTTCCGTCGCGCGCGCCGCGCCGAATCGCTGCCCCAGATGCAGCTGGCCGCCACCAGCCATCGCATGCGCTTGACCGTGCCCTCGTCCTGGCTGGACCAACACCCGCTCAGCGAAGCCGACCTGGAGCAGGAACAGGCGCCCTTGAACGAACTCGGCCTGCTGCTGGAAGTCCATCCGTCCTGACTCATTCCAGCACGGCCCGCCGCTGTCCTGAACCACGCCACGCCTCCGCCGCGTATGATGTCCGGATGCCACACGCCGCCCTAGCCGCCATGCCCCGACTCCTGCTCGCCGCCTTCCTGCTGATTTCGCCGCTTGCGCTCAACGCGCAGAGCGCCAAGCCGGCAACCGCGCCCGCCCCGCAGCCACATCCACAAGTGGTGTTGCATACGTCGCAGGGCGAGATCACGCTTGAGCTCTATCCCGACAAATCACCCAAGAGCGTCGCCAACTTTCTGCAATACGTGCGCGACGGCTTCTACAGCGGCACGGTGATGCATCGCGCGATCCTGGGTTACCTGGTGCAAGGCGGCCTGTACACGCGCGACCTGCAGCCCAAGCGGACACGCTCGGCCATTCCCAGCGAAGCCGACAACGGCCTCTCCAATCTGCGCGGCACGGTGGCGGTGGCGCGTGGCGCCGACCCCAATTCGGGCACCTCCCAGTTCTTCTTCAACCTGGTGGACAATCGCCGCCTCGATTTTGTCGGCAACCAGAGCGGCCTGACCTGGGGCTACGCAGTCTTCGGCAAAGTCACCAAGGGCATGGAGGTGGTCGACAAGATCGCCGGCCTGCCCACGCGCGGCCTTGGTCCGTTCTCTGGTGACGTACCCAATCCCCTGGTCGTGATCGACAGCGCCAACGTGGTCGGCGAGGAAGCGCCCACTACGGCCAAAAGTGCCGCACAACCGTCTGCCCCCGCCACCGACAAGACCGTGAAGAGCGACAAGTCGCATGGCAAGGTCAAGGGTTGAGCACGCCGATGGCAACGCTGTTTATCTCCGACCTGCATCTGGACGATAGCCGCCCGCACATCACCCGCCTGTTCGAGGACTATCTCGCGGGCGACGAAGCGCGTTCCGCCGATGCCGTCTACATACTCGGCGACCTGGTCGAAGCCTGGATAGGCGATGACGACGACGCCGAGCTTCCCACCCGCATCGCCAGCGCGACACGTGCGCTGCGCGAAAGCGGCGTGCCGGTGTACTTCATGGTGGGCAATCGCGACTTCCTGCTCGGCGAGGACTTCGCGCAACGTGCCGGCTTCACCCTGCTGGACGATGGCACCGTGCACAACCTCTATGGCCGCCCCACCCTGCTGATGCATGGCGATGTGCTGTGCACGGACGATGTGGCCTACCAGGCGGCGCGCAAGCAGCTGCGCTCGCCGGCATGGAAGGCGCAGGTCCTGGCCATGCCGCTGGAAGCGCGCCGCGCCCTCGCCGCCAAGGCGCGCGCGGAGAGTCGCGCACACACGGGCAGCGCCATGGAAGCGATCATGGACGTCAATGCCGATGCCGTGGCCGAGAGCATGCGCCAAGCTGGCGTGACCCGACTGATTCACGGCCACACCCATCGCCCGGCCACGCACCGCTTCGATCTGAACGGCCAGCCAGCCGAGCGTATCGTGCTGGGTGACTGGTACGAACACGGCTCCGTGCTACGCGTCACCCCGGAAGGCACTCAATTGCGTGGATTGGCGTTGGCCTGATTCTGACCATTTCGGCGCATCACGTTGACGCAGACAAAAAAATCCGCCGCTCGATCTTCGATACGGCGGATTTTTTTTATCCACGGACAATGCCTAGTGTGCTTCTAGCGCGGTGGAGGCCGGGCTGTTGAGCTGACCATGACTCGCCTTCAGCACCGCACCGGAGAGAGTTTCGCAGCAGCTGTCCGCCTTGTGCGAACGGCCGAAGGTGGCGCAACCCCCGCGATCATCTTCAGTGATGCGCTCCACCAGCATTGGCATGTCCGCCGCCGGGAGCGTGGACCGCGTGATTGACGGGTGCTGCGCGCACAGCGGACATTCGATACGCAACCTGACTATTCATGGGATGGTACGTATAGGTTGGCATCGCGCGCGCGTGGCTCGCAGCGCTGTTTGCCCCTGGCGAGAACCCCCTCCCGGCTTGCGCTACCGACGGATGCGCGACGTTGGAAGCGTGCGGCACAAAACCCGCCGAGCGTAGAACCATGCCGCGCTGAAGGTTCGGCACGGCTGGAAGAGTGCGCGACGAGTTCACCGAGGCGACGGTCGCTTGGCCGGTTGCTCCGCGCGTGTTGGCTGCAGCCAGTCCACCGGCCGCACCCGATCGTGCCGCTGCCGCGACCGGCGGCGCACCATGGTTGAAAGAGGCGCGCATCGACGGATCCTGGCTTGCTGTCCTCGCCTGCTGGATTTGCGCGGCCAGGGGCGCCACATGCGCTTCGCGTGCGACGGCTGCGTCCTGCGCCGACGGGCGCGCCACCACGCCGCCCTGGCCGCCATTGAAACTCGTGCGATCGGCCACGTTGTTGTTCGCTACCGCGCCGTCAAAGACGTTGGTGATACGAGGATCATGGATCTGATTGACCGAGCGGTTGTAATAGAAGCCGCCGCGCCCCCAGTGACCGCCGTCATAGCCGTGACCGGGATAACCGAAGCCGTAATGGATGCCTCCGTAGAAGCCTACGTGCGGTCCCCAATACCCCTTGTGGAAAACACAGACGCGTCCAAACCAGAACCAATATCCAGGCGTCCATAGCGCACCAAAGTAAGGCGGCAGTACCCAGAAACCGGGCACCCAGTAATAGCCGTCATTGCCCCACTCCCAGTAACCAGGTGTCCATATATACCCAGGCCCGGGAATGGGCGGCTGTAGTTCGAGGGGCAGCGGCGGGGGTGGGTAACCCACGGAGACACCCATGTCGACCGACACGTCCGCCCTGACGGTGAGCGGTGTTGCGGCGCCTACCAGCAGCACGATGGCCGCCACCAAGGCAAGGAGCCATCGGTGTTTCCGCGAGGCTGGATGATCAAGCCGGAGCTTGTCCATGACGCACCCTCCGCGAGGGTTGGGGTAGTTAAGGTAACGCTGGAGGGGGCGGAGGGCGGTACATGGGTCTGGAGGTTGGTTCTGGAGTGTTCATCCAGCTCGCATGGGCAGATGCGCAGAAACCCACAACGGGGCTTCGTCAGGCGAACGTTCGGTTACGTGGAGTCTGGGATTGTTCGGCCCATCCTTGGGCCTCACCCTTCCGCGCTGCGCGCTCCAGGGCCAGCCCTTCGGGCTGTCCAAATTCGTTCCAGACGAATTTGTCGAACCGTAAGGGTTCGTCCACCACCTCTCTCCGCCAGATACGCTTGAGCCCCGCTAGGGGCTTTGTCAGGTGCGCGTTCGATTGCGTGGAGTCTCCGGGATTGTTCGGCCCATCCTTGGGCCT
>DASXND010000412.1:0-2932 GCA_036495265.1 Dyella sp. | reverse complement strand
GTCTCCGGCACCAGCCAGAACGTGAGTGCGATGAAGGCGAGATTGAGTGCGCCATAGAGCCAGAAGGTGGAGGCGTTGCCGATGCCGTTGAGCAGGCTCAGGAACGTCGCGCCGACGATCATGTTGCCGATCCAGTTGACGAAGGTGGAGCAGCCGATGCCGAAGTCGCGACCCTTCAGCGGCTGGATCTCCGAGCACAGCGTCCACACCAGCGGGCCGGCCGACATGGCGAAGCCGACAATGAACACCAGCAGCATGCCCACGGTGAAGATCTGCGCGGCATGGCTCTGGATGCCCATGTTCATCATGCTGCCGACCACGCCTAGGCCTACGGCCATCACGCTGAAACCGGTGTAGAGAATGGGCTTGCGGCCCCAGCGATCGATCAGCGCTATGGCGATGAAGGTCGCCAGCACATTGGTCAGGCCTACCAGTGCGGTAAACCACATCTGTGCATCGGTGGCATAGCCCATGGCCTGGAAGATGCGCGGCGCGTAGTACATCACCACGTTCATGCCGGTGAATTGCTGCATGAGCTGCAACAGCACGCCCAGGCCCACCGAGCGGCGGAAGTTCCGGTTCTCAAGGAACAGGTGCCAGCCTCGCTGCGGGGTCTTGAGCTGTTCTTCGATTTCCGCGGCCTCCCTGGCGACGACTTGCGCGTCGCCGCGCAGGCGATGGAGTACTTCCACGGCCTCGGCACGACGGCCGCGCATCATCAACCAGCGGGGACTGTCTGGCAGCAGCGTCACGCCAAACAGGAACAGCACGCCGGGTATCGCGATGACACCGAGCATCCAGCGCCAGGAGCCGTGGTAGCTCAGCGCCGTATCGGACAGGAACGCCACCAGGATGCCGATGGTGATCATCAACTGATAGGTGGAAATCATCGCGCCACGGATGTGCTCGGGGGCGACTTCCGCCAGATAGAGCGGTGCGGTAAACGTGGCGACGCCAATCGCGAGGCCGAGCACGACGCGGGCGGCGATCAGCGTCTCGGGCGACCAGGCGAAGCCGGACAGCAGCGAGCCGAGCACGAACAGCACGCCGCCGAGGATGAGCGAACGCTTGCGTCCCAGTGTCGCGGAAAGCCAGCCGGCGCCCACCGCGCCCACTGCCGCGCCGAACATCATGGCGCTGACGATCCACTCGATCATGTGGTCGGTGATCTTGAATTCCGCCTGGATGAATTGCGTCGCGCCGGAAATGACGCCGATGTCCAGGCCGAACATGAGGCCCGCCAGGGCGGCGAGTACACAGGTGAAGATGACGGTCGCCCTGGGCTGCGCCGTGGACGACGCAATGGCATTGGTATTCATTGGATAACTCCCCCGCTTCCGATGATTAGGTTGCCGCTTTGGTTCATAGGTATGGATGGCAGCGCCCGGCCTGGATCAGGCTGACGCGATGATGTGCGGCGGTGGCCCCGGAAAACGCGGTTCGCGTAGGCCGGTGTAATGGGCTGGCGCCTGAAACAGCGCGCCGGCCATGGGTTGCGTGGCGAGCGCTTCGGCGTCCAGTCCGTCGCGCGCGCTGGTGATGTAGAGCGTGGACAGGTCGGCACCGCCAAACGCGACGCGCGTCGGTTGCGACACCGGCACCTCGATGCATTGGTCGACCTGGCCGTCCGGCGTGTAGCGCACGACGCGGCCAAGGCCCCATTGGGCGTTCCACAGGCCGCCGTCACGATCCACGGCCGAGCCGTCGGGTTCGCCACGATCGTCATCGAGCTGCACGAACGGATGCGCCGGGCCGCAGATGTCGCCGTAGTCGCAACGTTGAATGAGCCTGCTGGGCGAATCGCAGAAGTAGAGCGTGCCACCATCGGGACTGAAGGCGATGCTGTTGCTGATCGCCACGTTGGGCAGGGGCAGTCGCTCCAGCGACAAGTCGGCATTTAACCGGTAGAAGCCACCGAGGGCTTGTTTGTCCGTGCCGGGGGCCTGTTCGTGCAGGGTGCCGAAGACGAAACGGCCTTGCCTGTCGCAGGCGCCATCATTGAGTCGTGTCGGTAGCCCCACCTCCACCTCGGTGATGGCTGCCCACGTCGCCGTGGCCAGATGGAAGAACGCCAGCCGCGTCGCGAGTCCAAGCAGCAGCCAGCCATCCGCCTCGCACAGCGCAAGGCAGGCGAGTCGTTCGGGCATATCCCACTGATGCAGTGCGCCGTCGTGAGGACGGTAGCGCCAAAGCACCGCGCCATGGATGTCGGTCCAGTACAGCACTTGCATGCGATCGCACCAGACGATGCCTTCGCCAAGCGTGTTGCCCACGTCGATGACGATCTCGGCAGGCTGCTTCATACCCAGCCGCCATCCACGATGAAATCCTGCCCGGTACACATGCGGCTGTCGTCGGCAGCGAGGAACAGCGCAGCGCGTGCGAGATCGTCCGCCATCAGGTAGCCGGGCAGGCACTGCACGCGGTCGATTTCGGCCTCGCCTTCGGCATCGAGCCATAGCCGCCGCTGTTTCTCGGTAATGACCCAGCCCGGCACGAGCGCATTGATACGGATGCGGTCCCGGCCCAGTTCGCGGGCAAGACCATTCACCAGGCCATGCACGGCCGCCTTGGCCATCGCGTACATGGGATAGCCGCTGTTCTTTTTCATCCAGCCGGTGGAGCCGAGGCAGATGACCGAGCCACCGCCGAGTTGGCGCATGTCGTCGCGCACGGCCTGTGTAGCGAAGTACTGGTGGCGAAGGTTGATGGCGACGTTGCGGTCAAACTCCGCCGCCGTGGTGCTGCCGAAGGCATGGCGCACGTCGTTGGCGGCGTTGTTCACCAGCACGGAGATCGGCCCATGTGCGGTACGCGCCTGGACGATCGCGGCATCGAGCGCGTCGAGATCGGTCACGTCGCAAGGCAGGAACAGCGGCCGGTGGCGGGCGTCGGCGAGACGTTCGACCAATGCGCGGCCGTGCGTCTCGTC